>CAMWRL010000170.1 GCA_947176685.1 uncultured Ruminococcus sp.
ATATCTAGTACGGTCTCGTGGGCTCGGAGATGTGTAAGAGACAGTACTAATACCCTTTGTTTTTCTAAAGCGTCATTTACTTTTTTGAACCCATTAGGGTTAATAATTCCGGCTTCCGAAAATGTTTTAGCAGTTTCTTCAGTAAAAGCACCACATTGAGATAATTTTTTTATAATCAAGTTTTTTCGTATTAAAACTATTGGTGGAAAAAACACAATTCTCAACTCCTTTCATTTTTTTATTTGTATATGACTATGCTTTTTTCCGAACGGAAAGTATTATATATTATTTCAGGTATATTACAGCTTTCGGTATATCTTATGAAACATTCCGGTTTTTCATCAACGTCGCATATGTATATACGGAATTTTTCAAGCTGACACACTCTGCATATAAATTTCACAAGGGCGTGGGTACTTGTTTTTTCGTAACTGAAATGTGCTGTATTCCATAAATCGCATATATCCTTTGAAATCAGCATAACCGGATTGTCAATTCCATTGCTGAGTCTGTCCTTGTATATGTCATCTCCGTCAAGTCCGATAAATGAGAGGCTTTCTGCTATGAACCTTTTCGGCGTATGGGAATGCTCCGTACCGTCCCAGTAAAACTTAATCTCTCTTATTCCGGCTTGTGACAAATCTTTTTCAGATACTACTATATCAAGCGCATAGTCCATAATTATACACCTTTCCTGTTTTTTCACTGTAATATATATTATCATATCTTTTTCGGAAAGTCAATTCCTTTTTTCGTCATGGGGATTGACATACGAGATTTTTTGCATTATAATAGAATGGTAGTTATATATTCAGAGGTGACTGAATGAATCAGAAAAAGAAAAAAAGGATTTGTTTCTTACATATATTTGCAATTATATTGCTGCTGATTTTTATGATATATGGTGTAATGAAAATATTTTCAATATGCCGTTCCGCAGAAGATGAAGTTGTTGAAACGTCTGTACGCACAAGTACAGCGTCTGTCACTATGACGGAAACTACTGCGGTTCACACGGAATATGTCACCGAAGCGTCCGACGAACAGAACTGTTATTCTGTACGTCCTGAAAGAAATCAAGATTCCCAGCGTCTGGACAGGGACTACAAAGCCGGACACGCTTTACTTATGAACGCCGATACCAATACAGTCATTGCCTACAGAAGCGCAAATGCCCGTATGTATCCGGCATCACTTACTAAAATAATGACACTTATTATCGCCGTTGAGAACATTGAAGACTTATCCGATACAGTTACTATAACTGATGATATGGTTTTCCCGATGATAGAACGTGATGCCTCCCGTGCCGGTTTCCTGCCGGGCGAAACACCGTCACTTGAAGCCGTATTATACGGAATGGTTCTCAGTTCAGGCGCAGATGCGGCACTCGCTGCCGCTGAATATGTCGCAGGCTCTGAAAAGGCTTTCGTTGACCTTATGAACGCAAAAGCCGCTGAGCTTGGACTGAATGGTACTCATTTCACTAATGTAGTCGGTCTTCATGACAAGGAGCATTACAGTACTGCAACAGACATGGCGTTGATTCTGGAGTACGCAATCCGGAATGAAACCTGCCGGAAAATTATTTCTGCCTATGAGTACAAAGTCCCTCCCACAGAACAGAATACTGAGGGGCTGACTTTTGTGAGCAATTTTTTCAGCCGTATGTACGGTGACGAAATGCCCGATGTTACAATACAAGGAGGTAAAACCGGTTATACGGACAAAGCAGGCAACTGTATTGAAAGCTTTGCGGAAATAAACGGGGAAACATTCATTCTGGTTATGTGCGGCTGTACTGACAAGTGGAGTGCAATCTATGATACTCTCAGTATATACAGCGTTTACGGAGCAGGCGGCGAAAAATACGTCTCATCGTCCGGAAAACGTTAGCTTTTCCCCCAACCGGAACGGAATCTTTATTCCGTATTTGCCTTCGGATTGTGTATGACGATTTCGGAGGAAGTTATATGGTAAACAGACATATCAGAACAGACCGTGTTGTTGTCTGTATTCTGATTTTGATAATAGTCAGTATTTTTCCGGCGGACTTTACAAAAAGGTTTATTGACAGACACAGTGACGGTTACAATACTGACAACGCTGTAGTAATACGTTTCAACGGCAGTATATATGATGACACTGCGTCATCCAATATCGTTGACCCGGATATTGATGACGGTCAGGCGGGTTTTACGGAAATTAACGTTGAATCTTCACAGCTTGTTTCAGGCACACTGGTAATGGTCAACAATGATACTCCATATGTATCACTTGAAATGACTGCCGTTGTCGACCTTTTGAATTACAGAAATGATTACTACACTTTAATAAATGAAACAGATTCAGTTATCCTAAATGCAGAAGCTGCCGATGCCCTCAATATGATGATGAAAGACTATTATGATTCTACAGGTCTTACGAACTTCCTTGTATACGGCACTACAAATACATATACCGGAAATGATTCATACTGTCCGCAGTATTTTCCGGAGTCGGCAACCGCCAACACTATAGACCTTGCTGTGAACGTAGGAGACTCCGTAATGAGTTATGACGGCTGCGACAATGAAAAATGGATTATTGAAAACTGTCATAAATACGGATATATACTCAGATTTCCGGCAGGAAAAACCGAAAAGACCGCAACGGGTTTTTATCCATGGCATCTCAGATATGTCGGCAAGGTTCACGCCGCTGTTATGAACGAACTGAATTACTGTTTTGAAGAATACCTTGACTTCCTCAAAAATTATACTTTTGACCATCCGTTGTCATATAACCTTAAAGGTAATATGTACTGTATATACAGCGTCCGGTATGAAGGCGAAATCACTTCCGTACCCGTGCCGCTGTCCGGAAATTATACGATTTCCGGCAACAACACCGACAGTTTTATTGTGACTTCTGTAAAATTTTAGTCATCACCCTATGCTCCTCCCTCATATATATTCAGAAAAGGGAGGCGGTATATTTGAATAATATTCTGAAAAAGATAGCGGCATTGTCTGTAACATTGCTGATATCCGCATTGTTCATATCTGCTGACGTATCGGAAGATGCTCAGGAAAAATATTCGGCTCATATTCTGATAGAAGCACGTACAGGAGCTGTCCTTGACGAGTATAACTCAGATTTGCACCTGAATGCGGGCTATATGACAAAGCTTATGGCATTGCTTCTGATAGCGGAGGATATTGAAAACGGTAAATACACAACAGGTACTGTCCTGACAGCGTCACAAGCTGTTGCCGGTACAGACGGTGCAGTGGTGTGGATTGAACCGGGCGAAAATATCACCGTTGACGAACTACTTAAAGCCGTAATCGTTGGCAACGCAAACGATGCAATGACGGTTCTTGCTGAATATTCCGAACAATCTGTTGATAATTTCGTTATGCGTATGAACAGTGAAGCATTCGACTATGGTCTGCGTGATTCCGCTTTTTACTCACCTTACGGGTACTATGACGAGCGTGAACACACTACCGCACATGATTTGGCCATTATTTGTGCAAAACTCTCTGAATATGACGTTTTAGAGCCATATTTTCGTATCTGGCGGGACTTCGTCAGGGACGGCAGGGCTGAACTCGTAAATGAAAATACACTTTCACGTACATACGAGCCGCATATCGGCTTTAAAGCGTCACATTCCGAAAAATCAGGCTTCTGCATTGCAGAGGGCGGAAGAAACTCCGAAGGCACTATATATATTTCTGTAGTTCTTGGTGCTGAAAATGAGGATATTTCGCTGAAAAAGGCAAAGGATTCAATCAATCGGGGATTCAGCGGCTTCCATGTGACTGCCACTATGTTTCCCGATGAAATGCTTATGCCCATAAAAGTCAGAAACGGCGTTGAATCTGCTGTCGAAATCCAGCTGAAAAATCAAAGCAATCTGGTTGTCCCGAAAAATGTAACCGAACTCAATACTGTTGTTGTACTTCCGGACTACCTGAAAGCACCTCTTAAAAAAGGTCAGTCAATAGGTACAGCAGGATTCTACAGCGGCGACACTCTCGTATGCGAAACCGATATTGTTGTGAAAAACAATGTTGATTCTTTGTCGTTTGCCTATTCTTTCAGGAAAATATTGTCTGATATAATCAAAAATCATAGTTGAATATTGTGAAATATGTCAAATATTTAAATTACTCTTGAAAAATTTCTCAAAATATAGTATTATAAATATGGTAAATTATTTTTGTACGATTTTTTTCCGTGCAAACTGGAGGTAAATAAAAA
>CAMWRL010000171.1 GCA_947176685.1 uncultured Ruminococcus sp.
GTATATATGTATTGTCAAGTTCTCCGGCAAGACTTCCGATAACAGACTTCCGGTATTCGTTGCGTAAATCCGTCTGTTCTGCTTTTTCCTCGTCAGTAAGCCCCACGCTTCTGGACTTGCGTGCAAGTTCATTTATACGGTCAATTTTTTTCTGGTTCATATAAAATCTCCTTTTTTAAAAATTTTCTTTAATTATACCACAAATTCACAAATAATTCAAGTATTGTCACTGGATTTTTAATGCGGAATATGTTATAATCAGTTTAAGTAAAAGTAAAGGAGTGATTTTTTTATGAAGACAGCCATTGTTACCGGCAGTACAGGCGGTATAGGTCAGGCGATATGTCGTAAGCTTTCTGAAGACGGTTATTATGTGATAATCAATTATCTTCATTCGGAAGAAAAAGCCCGTCAGCTTGCCGGAGAGATTTCAGGCGAAGCGTTAAAGTTTGACGTTACGGACGCTGACGAAGTGGAAAAGGTTTCCCGACACATAAAAGCAGACCTGCTTGTAAACAATGCCGGAATATCTGAAATTGATTTGTTTACAGGTATTTCCCGTGAAAAGTCTCGCCGCATTATGGACATAAATCTAAATGGTACTCTTAACTGTTCACGTATGTTTCTGCCGTCTATGATACACGAAAAAAAAGGCTGTATTATAAATGTTTCCTCAATGTGGGGAGAAGTTGGGGCTTCCTGCGAAGTCGACTACTCTGCGTCAAAAGCCGGAATAATAGGTTTTACGAAAGCTCTGGCAAAAGAAGTTGCGCCGTCCGGCATACGTGTAAACTGCGTTTCGCCGGGATTCATAATGACTGAAATGAACAGCCGTTTTACTGCGGAAGAACTTGACTCCATAAGGGAAGAAATTCCGCTGGGATTCTTCGGCAGACCAGAACACGTTGCCGATACTGTAAGTTTTCTTGCATCTGACAGGGCTGAATATATTACCGGACAGGTCATTTCCGTCAACGGCGGAATGGTTATTTAAAGGAGGAATTTGTTTTATGATTAGCGAAAGACTTAAAAAACAACTTGACTTTATGCTTGAACTCGACAGAATGAAGAATCTTTACAGACAAACTTATGTACTTCACGAGGACAGAAAAGAAAATGATGCGGAACATAGCTGGCATATTGCAGTAATGGCGTTTCTGCTTGCTGAATATGCAGATTCGGAAATTGATACTTTTAGAGTAATGAAAATGCTCCTGATTCACGATGTTGTGGAAATTGATGCAGGCGATACTTACTGTTATGATGAGGAGGGCTATAAAACAAAGTCCGACCGTGAGGAAAAGTCAGCCCAGAGGATTTTCGGACTTCTGCCAGACGACCAGAAACAGGAGTTTTACGGACTATGGAGAGAGTTTGAGGACGGAAAAACCAATGAAGCAAAATTTGCCGGAGTACTGGACAGATTACAGCCCATTCTGCTCAACTACTCAAAAGACGGGCTTTCGTGGCGTGAACACGGCATATACGGCGAACAGGTCTTGTCACGCACACGCAATACTGCTGAAATTTCGTCCGGACTTGCCGAAGTGATAAACTCCGTTGTAGAAGACGCTGTTAAAAAAGGCTGGCTGAAAATACAGTGATATTCCACAAAAATAAACTGCTTTTTACGTGCAGTATTACCAAACCGCCGAATTGCGTGATAAAAAGATGATATTTTGTCAATATATATTGAAATTTTCACTTGCTTGTGATATATTTGACTTATTCTGTATGGGGAGGATATTTAATGACTAAAGATTCAAATGCCAAAAAAAAGACTTTTAAGGAACATTTAACAGCGTTTCAGGACAGACACAACAAACAGACAGACTTACACCCGAAAATAAACCTTGCAATTATGATTCTCTTTCCGTTATTCATAATGAGTATGGCGGAAATAAACCAGTTCAAAGGCGTTATGCCTTATCTGTCCTTTATAGTAAGCAGACCTTCTGTTATATTATTTGACATATTCCTGACTTCTCTGCTTTTCGCATTTCTGCTTGCGATTTTCCGTTCAGGCTGGATTTCAATTGCAGTACAAAGCTTTGTATATATGGCACTCAGTATTACCGAACTTTTCAAATACGGCACTAACGGCAATCATCTGATACTTTCTGATATGAAGCTTTTCCGAAGTGTAAAGAGCCTTAAATCATTTGCTTACATAAAGATAACTCCAAGGCTTGTTATTTACTGCCTTATAGTAATAGCTTTCATAGCACTTGCGTTTTACTTTAACCCGAAGTTCAGAATAAAACCTTTAAAACGTGCCGTTACGGCGTTTGCAAGCATAACAATGTGTACAGGACTTGTATTCATACCCGTTTTCTATTCGTCAGTATATAAGATTTTCGGCGTTGACACCACTCCTGCAACCAACACTTTCAAGCTTAACGAAAAATTCCAAAGCAACAGTTTCTTAGCTTTCATAGTGCAGACTGCTTCTGAAAGCTACGCCAACCGCCTTATTGAACCTGAAAACTATGATGACCAGCACGTTACGGAAATAGTAGAGAATACTTCGAAAAAAAGCAACGACTTCAACGGCGGTCAGAAACCTAACGTAATTGTGATTATGAGTGAATCATATGCGGATTTCAGAGTATTTGAGGAACTCGGCATTGATGACAAGTATTATAAGGGATTCGACAAAGCCCGTGCAGACGGTTACGCAGGTACGGCAATCACTCCGACTTACGCAAGCTGGACGGTAAGAGCAGAATTTGAACTGCTTTTCGGACTTCCGGTACGTGGAATAAATACTCCCAATATGCCGCAGAGAGAACTTGCCGCCCGTGAACAGCCTGCTCTTGCGCAGTATTACAAGAACTGGGGTTATTCAACTGCTTATGTTCACCCGTTCCAAAGCAGCTTCTACAGCCGTTCCAGAATATACGGAAGATTCGGTTTTGACAAGATGATTTTCCACAACGACCAGACAGGCGAATCAGATTTTACTGTACCGGTTGAACATTTCGGTACTTATGTGGAAGACAAAACCGTATATAATCAGCTCCTTGAACTCGTAAAGACCACTGACGACCCGATTTACATTCACACAACCACAATGCAGAATCATCAGCCTTACGACCAAGGCGACGGCGATGAAATCACCAACTACCTTACGTGGATTCAGCATACCAACGAGGATTTGACAGAATTTCTTGACAGTCTCGAAAAAATCGATGAACCTACATTATTACTTTTTATAGGCGACCACTTCCCGTCACTCAGAGGCGAAACAAGCGTTTATAATCAGCTTGGTCTTAACGGCTCAAATTGCAGCAAGCTTTATGAACAGCACTATTTCCTGTGGAGCAACTATGATGCTGATTATTCGTCAGTACCTGAAAATAATGTATCATTTTTCTATATGCCCTACGTGCTTATGAATATTATTGACGCTCCTCACGATGCTTTCATTGACACTATGATGAACTATATGAATGAAATTCCGGTTTACTCTGAGGAGTACGCAAGCGAAGTACCACGTAATGAAAAACTTGATATGCTTACTTATGACAGAGTAATCGGAGACGTTTATTCACCGTGTCCGATACCTGAAGAACTTCTTGTTCCGGTGGAGGAGTAAACTATGAAAAATATAATAACAGGCATTTCCGGTACTGCCGGAATCACAGTATCTGAAAATGAACTTGCAGTTACCGCCGGAAGCGGAAGTCTGGAAGTATTCGCAACCCCATTTATGATTGCGCTTATGGAAAAGTCCGCATGTAACTGTCTGTCGAAGTACCTCGAAAACGATGAAACAACCGTCGGTACTGAAATCAGTGTAAAACACGTTTCGGCAACCCCTAACAGTATGAAAGTTACTGCTGAAGCGGTTCTGACAGAAATAAACGGTCGTGAATTTGTTTTCAGCGTCAAGGCATATGACGAAACCGGTCTTATCGGTGAGGGTACTCACAAACGTTTCCTTGTCAACGGCGCAAAGTTCATTCAGAAAACCTATTCAAAAATTAAATAATTCTTAATTGATTAAAAGAACAGGTTTTAATGCCTGTTCTTTTTGCGTATATTTCACATTAAATTCTGTTTTTTTCTGTATGCTATCATAGTATTATCACAAAGATGTTTATAATAATAATCAAAGAATAATTTCAAAACCGGAAAGGAAGTTTCTTATGGCAGACAATTACCCATTCAACAATGATGATAACAATATTCCAGACAACAATACCTCATCATCTTTAATTTATGAGAATAATTCCAGTCCGAAAAAA
>CAMWRL010000172.1 GCA_947176685.1 uncultured Ruminococcus sp.
TTTATACACTGATAATACTCCCGAAAATACTGCATATATTGATATTTTAGTACCATTAAATAAAAACAGTGACAGCTATGTGGATTTTACAAATCCGCCTTTATGGTACAACGGTGAAAACAAACCGCTGCTTATTGATAAAGACAGTCAGATTGCTAAGTATAATGATAATGGTTATTCCAGTCTTTCGTTACATACTGAATACATACGGACAATGAAAGTATATGACGGAACGATATATTTTACTGATACCATACAAAATATTTACAAAAAATATAAAAATTTCAAAGCGGTATTCATTGACAAAAACGGAAATATCCTTAAAATAACAGATACATTTTCAGTGGAATATGATGTCAGAAAACCATATGCTTTTATTGTGAATGATAATAGTCTTACATTGCGTATTTTCGGAATCAATCCGTTTACAGAAATTGTGGTTTCAATAATCTTGTCCGGAACGGTTTTATTATTGCTGATATTATCAGTATTTATTGTCCGGAAAAGAAAAAATTCAGATAAAGACCAAAACGAGGTGAAATATGAATCTTAAAGAAATAAAACTTAAATGTATGGACTTATTTTATTTTTACGTTGATGTTGATATAGCTTCAGGTGATTTTGTAGACTATGAAATATCTTTCGCCAAGCTGTATACATATGATTTTTACAGATTGTCGGAAATTGAAAAAGCTGTATTGTGTTTCACGATAATAATAAGATTTGCAAGAAGCGGTATGTTGTTGAGACAGCACAGCGATATAGAACTCGAAACCCGTAAATCTATTGACTATGTTGAAAAATCCGGCTTACCAGAACTGAATCCGGATGAAAAAGATGAGTTTCTGGAAGACCTTGACGAAGTAAAAAGCTATCTGGAGTGGGCAGATGAAAAACGCAGAAAAAAAGGAGTGTTATAATGGATAATCAAATGTATGAGATTTACAGAAAGTATTCAGAAAACGAGGACGAGGAAATGTTTCCGCCGGCAACCGCCGAACAGATTGAAAACTGGGAACGCATTCACAATGCTGTACTTCCGGAAGAATACAAGGAGTTTCTTTTATTGTCGGACGGTCTGAGGTCGTGTATTTTCGGCGGCGAACTGTTTTCGCTTGCTGATATTGAGCCGTGTCCCTATGAGGAAATAGAGGAGTTTTACGAAGATACGGAGGGACTTTCCAGTGAAAAGAACTATTTTATAATAGGAAACTATATCGGTGACGGTTCTATGCTGTTGTGCGACGGAAACGGTAATTTCTATGAACTTGACCACTGCTGCGGAATTGAGGAAAGCGACCTGCTTACTTTTCTGGCAGACTGGTACGGGTTCAGATAGGGGAGTGATTATGCAGACTATTATTATAAAACTTGATTCACGGAAAATGAAAAATCCCGATTTGGATATAAGATACACTTTGCCGGAACGTATTGAAAAAATCACTTCCGGCAGAATATCCGACAACGGTTACGACTATATAACAGATTATGAGCTGGGAATATGGCTTGCCGCAGACAACGCAATGGAGATACTGCCCGTTGTTTCGGACTTGATAAAAAATGATGATAACTTGAAATTCGCTGAAATATACGTTTCCGAAACCGAAAACGCTGAATTTAATGAATGTAAAAAAGTTTATCCTTAAGAATGTTATAAAATAAAAAACTGCCGGTTAAGACGAATACACATATAGAGGTAATGCCCGAAAATAGTTTTTAAACTGCTTTCGGGCTTATTTTAATTATTGGTTTATTCTCATAAATCAAAATTTATGCTGTAAGATTGTCCGCTTCGGTATCTTCATAGAATACGGCGATTATCTTTGCCAAATCACTGTAGGAAAGGATATCAAGTCTATTCATATTCTGAAACTCCATAGAGCGCCAGTCATATGAATCAATATCGGGAATTTCGACCGTTCCGGTGCATGTTGTCGTAATGCGGAAGCATACGTCCCCGTTGTCACTTTCCGCAATTATTATGGCAGGCATTTCAAATCCAACCGTGAGTACGCCACCTTTTGCGCTGAATTTGGTAATTACGAACTCATCGGATTCATGAACCTCGGCAGAAGTTATCTTTTCTACGTCATCAAGCTCAATATAGCCTATCCTGCTAAGTTCTTCCTTTATGTTCTTCACATCAGTACTGATATACTCGCCAATGATGTCCCAAAGAAATGCTTCACCTATAATCTCAATAAGCTCCTCGTTGTGATTTATTTCCATCATGATACCTCTATTAAATTCCGATTTATTTTACTGATATTATACATCAAAAAAACTGTTATGTCAATAGAAACGCCATAGTATTTTTGACTTATAATCAAAAGTACTATGGCTAAAAATTTCTATATGAGTATCGACCTTAGGGAGGACGTTTTTTTTATGTATTTTTCTGAAAAAAAGTGTTGACATTTATCCGGATAGGGTATATAATTACTATGCCTAAAAAATTTGGAGGATTTTATATGCAGCCAATTGAAATTTTTATCAGCAGACTTGCGGAAAAAGATGAGATTTTTTCCGGAATAAGCCTCACGCTCAACACCGGAATCAATGATGTGACAGACCTTCAAAAGTACCTGTCCGACAGTACAGCAGAGTACAGACTGTATGTTTCCGATGAAACAAACGACAATACTGCCGCTGACGAAGTGGTAAAGGTTTTTGAAAACGCCGGTCACCCCGTTATCAAGGACGAATTTCTCAACATCATTGACGAAAGTGACAGAATCACAACCAACAGCAAACCCCGTTCACTGGTACACCGTGACGGAGAACTTCACCCGACCGTACATGTATGGTTAATCAGACGCAGTGACATGGGGATATATGTACTTCTACAGAAGCGTTCGCATACCAAGGACATCTATCCGGACTTATGGGACGTTTCGGCAGCGGGACATGTGCGGCAGGGACAGGAATACGGCATTACTGCCATAAAGGAAACCCGTGAGGAACTCGGTCTTGAAATAAAAAGGGAAAAACTTGAGTTTCTTGGATTCCGCAAAAACAGTCACATTGAGGGCAGTATCAAAGACAACGAACTGACAGCAGTGTTTATGTGCCGTGACGAGATTGATGACAGTATGATTAAACCCTGTCCGGCAGAAGTTTCGGAAGTCGGCTGGGCTGAAATTGATGAACTTCTTTCCGTAATGGACGAAAACCTGAAAAGCTGTATTCCGGTTGAGGAGCTGGAAATGATTAAAAAAGCGGTATTCTGAATAAGAAAAGGACTGACAAAAAATCAGTCCTTTTTGTTTATCAGTCAAATGACAGGAAAGTTATTTCATGCAGGCAGTGAGCAAGAATGGCAGAGTATGAAAAAAGTTTTAAAGTTTTTGGAGAGATATTATATTCAGGAAATTCAGACTTGTCAATTCCTATTATTGAATATAAACAGTCATCATTACTTGTTATTCCGCTGACATCGAAATACAGTGAAGTATCATTTTCATCAAATGTTTCTGTATATTCCGAATCGCCGTTATCATTTTCCCTGAACGCCTGTATTATAATACTGAAATCTTCACTGACAGAATTACTGCCGAAATTTTTGAGTTTGTCATATAAATGGCGGTAATCTTCAATATATCTGCTTCCGTAATGCAATTCCATATGTCTTGCAACCGATTCAAAATCAGTATTGTGTAATATATCTTTTATCTTCATCAATAGTTCCAGTCGTAGTTATAATCGTAACCGTAATCATAGTCGTATCCGTAATCGTAATCGTAGTTATAATCATAATTATAGTCGGGTTCAGTGTAAATTTGACTGTCATAATTATAGTCATCTGCAAAGGTTGTTGTTTCGATTGCAGTATCTGAATAGCCGATACTTTCCTCAGGCATATAAGGCACTGTAGGAATACGTCCGCCTGTAAAAAAGCCTTTTCCGGTAGTTATCGTTATGACAAATTCCGAATGCGTGGTAGTGGCTGTAGTAGTTTGTGTGGCAGTAGTCTGGGAAGTAGCTGCGGTAGTAGTCTGAGAAGCGGTTGTCGTGACTTCAAGACCCTCAACATTGTTGTTTCTGTAAATGCTTTCCCTGCCGATGCTTGCCATAATTTTTTCGGACGGCGTTATCGGGAACTTTATAAAGAAAAGCAACGCAAGAAAAGTCATAACGACAAAACTTCCGCAAGATACCATAGTAATTATAGTTGATTTTTTTAATTTTGACCTGCTCTTTCCCATAAAAAAACATCCACTCCATTTAAATA
>CAMWRL010000173.1 GCA_947176685.1 uncultured Ruminococcus sp.
ATGGAAATGGGTTTCAACAAGGTCTGGGCAGTTTTCCAGCCGTTCACTTTCTCACGGACGCAGATTCTGCTCGACGATTTCGCAAGGGTACTCCAGATACCCGACAGGGCTGTTTTAACGGATATTTTCGGAAGTCGTGAAAAAAATACTTTCGGAATATTCACCCGTCACCTTGCCGAAAAAATTCCTGACTGCATATGGTTTCCGCAGGACGAGAACGCCGAATGGACAGACGAAAGAAAATATTTCAACTTTGGTCAAATATGCGACTACGTTTGCGAAAACGCTCAGGCAGGCGACCTTGTTATAACTCTGGGCTGCGGTGACGCTTACAAAATCGCAAAAATGATACTCAATAAACTCAAAAAGGAGGATTAATATGTCAAAAGAAAAAGAAATAGCTGTTTTCGACTATATAAAGGGTCGTTTAAGCAATGGCGTTTCGCCGTCCGTAAGGGAAATTATGGACGCTATGGGATTCAAGTCCACTTCAACCGCACACCGCTATATAAACCATCTTGTAAGCAAGGGGCTTATCGAAAAAACCGGTAATATAAACCGTTCCCTGAAACTCCCCAACAGTGCTATAACTTCCGTTCCGGTTATCGGGACGGTTACAGCCGGAATGCCCATCACGGCAATCGAAGATATTACCGGATATGTCGGATTTGAAGCTCCGGAAGTAAATCCCAACGAACTTTTTGCACTGAAAATACGTGGCGAAAGTATGATTAATGCCGGAATCTTTGACGGCGATACAGTCATTGTCCTGAAAACCTCATACGCCGAAGACGGTGATATAGTTGTTGCTCTTGTCAATCACGAGGAAGCTACTGTAAAAACTTTCTACAAAGAAAAGACCGGATACCGTTTACAGCCCGAAAACGATTCAATGAAGCCGATTATTTTAAAGGAAGTCGAAATCTTAGGTCGTGTAATCGGTCTTAAACGCTACTACAAATAAATATTTTTTTCAGGAAAACTATTCCATATTATCCGGAAATGCTGTATAATGTAGAATAGATAATCTACAGGGAAAGGAAAGTTCAATAAATGCTCAATGATGTAAAAGTAATTGTATGCGGCAAAGAGTACAAACTCAAAACCGCCGAATCTCCCAACTATGTCTTTGCGCTTGCAAGGTCGCTGGAATTTAAAATCAATGAGATTCTCAACTCCAAAAGCGGCTCATCACCGTATGACGCCGCAATTATGGTGGCATTAAGTCTTGTGGACGACCTCAACAAGGCTAATCAGCACCTTGACAATATCCGCAACCAGACAAAGGAAGACGTTGACGAAGCCGGAAAGTCACGTATTGAACTTGACTCGGCACTGAAAGAAATCGAAGTGCTGAAGTCAAAAATAGTACAGCTTGAAAGTATGGTCAAACTCAAACAGCTCGGAGACAGTATCCAATGAAAAATATGGAGATTCTTGCTCCTGCCGGCAGTATGGAAACTCTCTGTGCTGCCCTGCGGTCAGGTGCGGACGCTGTATACATAGGCGGTAAACGTTTTTCAGCCCGCAGCAGTGCAACAAACTTTGATGACAGCGAAATCATTACCGCTGTACGTGAGTGCCACAAATATGATTCTAAAATATACCTTGCTGTCAACACCATTATTTCCGATGAGGAAACAGCGGATTTCTGTGAATATATAAAATTTTCCGCACAAGCCGGAGTTGATGCATATATCGTTCAGGACTGGGGGGCGGCGGCACTTATCCGGAAATGCGTTCCCGATGCGGTGCTTCACGCCTCAACGCAGATGTCGGTACATACGGCGGCAGGTGCTGAATTTCTGAAAAGTCTCGGCTGGCAAAGAGTTGTACCTGCCCGTGAACTCGACAAGGGAGTTATTGAAAAAATCCGTCTCACTGGAATCGAAACGGAAATTTTTGTACACGGTGCGTTGTGTATGTCGGTATCGGGACAGTGTTATATGTCGGCAATGATGGGTTCACGGTCTGCAAACCGTGGCTGCTGCGGACAAGCCTGCCGACTGCCTTTTTCGGCGTCCGGAAACAGGAATTTTTCCGCACTGTCCCTCAAAGACCTTTCGCTTATTCCACGTATTCAGGAACTTGACGGCGTTGACTCCCTGAAAATCGAAGGCAGAATGAAACGTCCGGAATACGTTGCATCGGCAGTACACGAACTCCGCAGGGCTGTTGACGGACAACAGCCGGATATGGAGTTATTAAAGGGAATTTTTTCAAGAAATGGTTTCACGGACGGTTATTTTACCGGAAAACGTGAAAATATGTTCGGTGTGCGTGAAAAGGAAGATGTTATTTCCGCACAGTCACTTATTCCGGAAGTCCACGAAACCTACAGGCACGAAAGAAAAGTATTTACAGTGGACTTTCACGCCGTAGTCAGAAATAATATTCCGTTTGAAACAACTGC
The DNA here is from genome assembly GCA_947176685.1 of uncultured Ruminococcus sp. Lineage (GTDB taxonomy): Bacteria > Bacillota > Clostridia > Oscillospirales > Ruminococcaceae > Ruminococcus. Next base: position 2,414 of record CAMWRL010000173.1, read on the forward strand.
CGTATGCAACGGCATTTCCGTAAAGGCAACGGGTGATATTCCGGAAACTGCCCGCAACCGTCCGACAGACCTTGAAACACTCAGAAAACAGTTCTCAAAATTAGGCGGCACGGTTTTCAGTACCGGAAAAGTTACCGCTGACATTGATGATGGACTTATGGTTTCTGCCGGAAAAATAAACGCCCTCCGCCGTGAACTCACCGAAAAACTTACAGAAATGATAATTTCCGCAAACACTCCCCGAAAAACCATAACAGACTATAAGCCGGTATTTCCGGAAAAACCTGCTCCGCCTGAAAAAATTAATATCCGGACTTTCTGTATAAATACCGGACAGGCAAAAGCCGCCGTAAATAATTCTGAATACATAATACTTGCCCCTAATTTAAGTCTTTCAGTGCTGTTTTTGTCGGAACTGGCTGAATACAGTGAAAAAATAATACTCTCTCCGCCACGTTTCATAGCGGACGAGGAAAAAACTATTTCCGGACTGAAAACGATAAAAGAAAAATTCGGCATTGACCGTCTTATGTGCCATACTCCCGACTGCATAGCCATAGGAAAAAAACTCGGCTTTAAACTACACGGAAATTTCACGCTTAATATATTCAACTCTTTCAGTGCCGGATATATGAAAACTCTTGGACTTGAAGATATTATCCTTTCGCCGGAAATGAAACTACAGCAGATAGAAAACTTACATACTGACATTCCGGTCGGTGCGGTCGTCTATGGTAAAATGCCCCTTATGCTTACCCGAAACTGTCCCATAAAAAATGAAATTGGCTGTAAAAAATGCTCCGGATATATTACAGACCGTACCGGACGGAATTTTCCTGTTGTATGCACTCCGGACTATACGGAAATTCTCAATCCAGACTGTTTGTATATGCCGGAAAGTTTCAGAAATATATCTTTTGCGGTCGTTATGCTGAACGGCGAAACCGCCGAACAGACAAGAACCGTGATTTCAGGGGAAAAACCGTCCGGAAACATCACCAGAGGACTTTATTACAGAGGTATATAATTATGAAAATCACTTTTAAAAAGCTTGACGAAAAAGCCATAATCCCGTCAAGGTCTACCGCCGGAAGTGCAGGACTTGATATATATGCCTGTCTTGACAGTCCGGTGACTATTGAATCCGGTGAAATAAAAATGATTTCAGCCGGACTTACTGCCGAACCCGACGAAAAGGACGTTGCACTGCTTATATATCCACGTTCCGGACTTTCCACAAAATACGGCGTTACTCTTGCAAACTGCGTGGGCGTGGTTGACAGCGACTATCGGGGCGAATGGTTCATTCCGCTTATCAACAACGGAAAAGAACCTTTCACCGTTGAAAACGGCATGAGAATCGCACAGCTTATTCCGACAAGAATACTGATTCCGGAAATCGAAGTCAGCGACAGCCTTTCTGAAACGGACAGGGGCGTAAACGGCTTCGGTTCATCCGGCATAAAATAAAATGCTTCAAAGCAGACTGGAGAATGAAATGAAAAAAATTTTATATCTTATACTGCTGATAATCGGAGGTATAATAATAGGTTCACTGGTTGCCGAAAAAGCAGCATTCAGTGAATCAATGTCATGGCTTGCTTATTCAGGCGGATTTGAATTTCCTGCCGACAAACCCCTTATAAACCTCACCATAATTACTATAACAATCGGATTCAGTTTCAAAATAAGCATCGCCCAACTGATTATGATACTTACCGCAATCTTTGTAAACTATAAGACTGCTCCGAAACTGTTCCCGTAATATATATCAAAAAACCGGATTTTTTCAGAAAATTTTACAGTTTTTCTGTTTA
>CAMWRL010000174.1 GCA_947176685.1 uncultured Ruminococcus sp.
CTCAGAAAATATATTCTTGGTGACATCAGCGAAATTCCGGTAAAACTCTTTTAAATAACAAAAAAACAGCCGCATTCTTTGGAATGCGGCTATATTTATCAAAACTTTCATTAAGATTTATTTTTCGGCATAGTGCCGACAGAAATAATTCAATGAGCATTCAGTACATTTAGGTTTTCTGGCACGGCATACATCACGACCGAACTGTACAGTCTGGTGACAGAAACGGTTGGAGACTTCTGGCGGCAGAAGCTTTGCAAGGTCTTTTTCGACTTTGGCAGGCTCTTTATTTTCAGTAAGTCCTAACCGTCCCGTTATGCGTATGCAGTGGGTGTCCGTCACGACTGCCGGTTTGCCGAAAACGTCCCCTAATACAAGGTTGGCGGTTTTGCGTCCTATTCCCGAAAGCGTCAACAGGTCGTCCATATTGTCGGGAACTTCTCCGTTGAAATTGTCCAGTAACTGCCGTGACATTTCTTTAAGACTTTTTGCTTTCATATGGTAGAAGCCGCACGGTTTAACGTCCTGCTCCAGTTCTTCAAGGTCGGCGTTTGCGAAGCTCTCGAGGTCGGGATATTTTTTGAAAAGCGTTTTTGTAACAATGTTTACCCGTGCATCTGTACACTGTGCCGCAAGCCTTGTGGCAAACATAAGTTCATAAGGTTTTGAATACTTCAGCGAACATTCTATATCCGGATAAAGTTTTTCAAGTTCAGCTATAGCAAGGCTGGCTGTTTCCTGTTTAGTCATTGTTTAAATCCTCCTGCATTTTTAAAATTCTGTCATATACCTTGTACATTTTCTGGACGGTGTTTTCAAGGAAATAATAGTGCTTTATGTAAAACGCAAGCAATACAATAATTATCGTAACCAGAATCAGAAGCATTATATTATCTGTCATCAGCATTCCGACCATAAATATTGAAAGCACTATCGCAAAAAGCATTGTTACAAGAAAATGTACGATTCTTTCGTGCTGCATAAAGGCTGTCTTGTCCATATGTTCGGAAAGGATTTTTTCAAGTTCCTTTGCGCTGCCGCAGCTGTCAAGACGTTCTGAAACGGTATTCATATAGTCGGTAAGATATTCTGTCATAGTCACGCCTCCTTACTGCGTAATCTTTCTATTTCGTCAAGAAGTGTTATTATATCCTGCTTTGCGTGTGCGATAAAATCATAGTCTGCTGTAGAAGCACCGGTTATTTCCAAATCATCACCAGCAGTCTGAATAAAGCTTGAACCACATTCAATGTCTCTGCCCTCTATATAGGAAATCCACGGTCCGCTTGTAGCTTTTTCGCACCTGCTGCGGATTGCTTCAAGTTCTTTGTCATTCATTTTATATCACCTCTTTTATTGTAATTATATAACTTTTTTCTGCAAAAGTCAACAAGGCAGACGCATTATAAATGCCCTCAGAGCTTTTCTGCCCTTTTCAGTTTTTTCAAGTTCAACGGCGGTTTTGTTTTCAAGCGACTTCAAAGGAGTGTTAAGCCACTCAACATTTCCGATAAGGTGCATTACCGGATTAATTACGTCTTGTGATACTCCGTCAACCTTTATATCGTATTCCGGAAAATCTTCTGAATATGATTTCCAGTCTTTGTCATTGTATTCCTCAGCGAAAAAATCAATCATATTATCACCATATTATTTCTGATTTAAGTCCCATATTGTCGAAAAAGCTTTTTATATTTACGGCGAGTGCTTTTTCTGAAGCGGATGTAATTGTGTCATCTGTCGGGAAAAAGTCCATATTTGTATTATAGTATAACCAGCCGTCTTCACTGTCCGTAAGGTCTTTATTGTAGTCCTCATTAAGGTATATTTCGGCAATATTTCCTGCTATAAAATAAGTCTTTGCAGAACATTTCTTTATATCATAGTTTTTTTCCATAAGGGAAATTATATTTTCTGGTGTTTCGTCAACAGTGATTCTGAACTGATTTATATTCATATCCTGTTGTGTTCCCCATACAAATTCACCGGAAATAATCATTTTCAGAAGTTCTTCAAAGTTTTCAGCAACTTTTGTTGTATCTTCAAACTCCGGCTCATAGCCCTGCACTATATTATTATTGTCAAGGTCTATTGCAAGGAATGTATACTCTCCCTTGACGGACATCGCAATTGGTAAATGACGTTCCCACCAGTTTTTAATCTGTTGTTTTTCTGTGTCGGACTCCGCACCTGCAAGGGACATTTTTTCAAATTCGTTCCACATAAAACCGTCCGTATTGTCAGAATTTTCATAGTCTTTCCGGCACAGAAACCACGTTGAACAGTCATAACTTTCTATTTTAGTAAAATAGTTGACGAACGCACGGAATATTTTATCATTGCAGTTGCTGAATACAGGGTTACCCGGAAATTCCGCATCTATATAGCGTTTAGTTCCGACTGTTCCGCCGTCCGAAACGATTTTTTCCTTGAACTGAATAAACAGATTGTCGTATTTCATAAGATACAAATCATATTCACATATACTTACTATTTTCTGAATATCAGCGATTTCCATACCGGAAGCTATTAATTTTCTGGCTATTTCAACTTCTTTGCGATATTCACCCGTACACACTCCGTCAATGAATCCTCTGGTATTCCATTTTGATTCCGTTTCGGTAAGCGTATTTACAAGTTCTTTCAGTTCTACCCACCATTGCTCACGATAGTTAGCCGATGGGTTGTAATGCACAACAGCATTCCACAATTCCGGATTTTCATAGGCAATGATTTCCATTCCGTCTTTCAGTCCGAAAAATTTAACATCATAATCCAACAGAAATATTTCCCCGTAAGTGGTAACCGAATTGCAGTCTATACTGATTATTTTTTTGTTATTCATAAATACCTCCTGCTTTCTTCAAAAATTCCTCAATGACTATTCCCGACAATTTATCCGGAATGTCAGATTTTGCTTTTATCTTATCAAGTAAACGCTTATTCAGTGAATCAATACTGAAATTCCTCAGACTGTCAACGCAAATAATGAAAAGTTCGTCATCGTCAACCGAAAGTAATTTTTCAATAATTTTAAGTTCGTGAACTTCGTCCGCACCGTCAAAACAGTATACCAGTTTTTTCTGGTAGTCTGCACCTTTGGACAGGATTACAGCGGAAAGTGCTTTCCAGTCGTCCTCCGAAAAATCCTCAAGTAGTTCCCGTGCGTAACAGAATCCCTCATCATACCAGTAGTCCATTGTATCTTTATACGAAAGAATCATATCAAGACTTCTGAATATAATATCACCGTATATTCTTTCAAACAGTTCCGGCGGATATAAATAATCCTCTCCGCTGTCGTCCACAATGCGAAACCATTTCTTTTCAACGCTCAATAAATTATATATTTTATTCTTCGTCAGCATAAACGAACTGGTTTCACCGGTATAACGGACAAGATTTATATTTTTGTCCCAGAAAAACTTATTTCCTTTGGGAGTGGTCATATCTTCCGGAAGTACATTATATTTCTGTCTGAATATTTCAAAGACTTCCGATAAAGTATCATATACCACAAACCGAGACCGTTTGTCGTATTGCATTTCATAATAATACATTTCATCAAGATATAATTCTTCAGTATATGCAACATAATTATCACAGATTTTCTGGACAGCATATGTATAGGCAAATTCCCTGCCGTCACGCTCTATAATTCCTCTCACACCCATTTGTTTACCGTTTTCGATTTTTTCAATAAGTCTGGACTTTTCCATATAAATCGCCCTCCGTTATGAATATACTGAAATCTTTCCGCTGTCCGTCGACTATATATTTTTCGGCATTTTCCCAGAAATCTATTGTATTTTCCAAATCATTGATAATATAAGTCTTCGCTTCGGGAAGATTTTCCATAAAATACTTATAATTATATATAACAAGAATTATCGAATCAGTATTCAGCCATTCAAGGTCTGTAATCCAGTCCTGAAACCTGTTCCAGTTCATGAAATGCTTTCGGGGATATTCAAACGCCCCTTTGAACCAGTATATATTTTGCTGTCCGCTGCTGACCGGAAAGTGAAATTTTTCAGCCATAGTATATAACCAGTCGTTTTCGGACTGAATCATTTTTCCGTCAATTTCAACAAAGAAATATTTACTGCATTTTTCGGGGACTTCTTTCGGAAAAACATAGTTTATCTTATTCATAATACCACCTCTTTTTAAAAATTATAACATTAATATATTTTATTGTCAATAAA
>CAMWRL010000175.1 GCA_947176685.1 uncultured Ruminococcus sp.
CAACAAATCAGTGTTCTTTATCAATAGGGATTTATTTTTTTTAATTCTTTTAACAGAATTTTTGGAACTTCCCACAAATTTGTTGGCTTTTTCCTGTAAATTTACATAAACCGACCGTAAGGGACGACAGATTATTTCAATAATTTTCCGTACAGCAAAGTATATTTTTTTCATTGTAGTGATGACAATGCTTCCGAAAGTGAAAAAGTAGATGATAAATCCGACAGCGTTTCCGGCAACATAGTAAAAACGCAGTTCACCTCTTGCGCATACTGACGCAAATGACGATAAAAAAACCGCATAACCTGCCATGAATACAACGTCTTCGATTACGACAAGCATGGTATTATGCGGAAAAAGTATTCTTGCTGTTCTGAAAATATCGTAACATATACCTATTACAACGCCGAATATACACGAAAGTCCGAGAAGAAAAAGCTCCTCATTCACGGAAAAGAAAGTTTCAGGAACATTCATCTGAAAAGTCTCCCCAGAAATGAAGCCGGAGATTTTCTTTCCTTGTCGCCGTATATAACTGACCATATATCACCGGTAATAGTCATATCACCTGTTTCAACGCTCATAGAGTCGATATGTAATTCTTTTCCCTGTATTGTGAGTTCGCCGAGCTGAGTGTACAGACATATAGTTTTTTCATCAAAGCTGTCAACGTCTGTTATTCCGGAAATGCTTAAATTCCGGCGGTTTTCAAGAATAAGGTTCTGATTCTGCTTTATGTTCTTGTCCTGCATAGAAAATACCTCCGTTTTTTTAATAAATTATATTCAAATCGGAAAAGATTTATGCAGAAAATCAAAAAGACTGAAAAATAAAATCCAGTCTTTTTGAATTTAAAGTTATCAGATTAATAAGCCTTGCCCCAGTAAACCATATGTTTAGCGGGTTTTCCGCAGCATACGCACTTGTCAGAAATATTTTCCTGTTCAAACGGTATACATCTTGAACCTACTCCGGTTTTTTCCTTTACTTCGTCCTCACAGGCTTCTTCGCCGCACCACATAGCTTTTATAAAGCCGTCGCCGTTTTCGAGAGCCTTTATTATTCCGTCAAGGTCTGTACAAGCGTAAGTTCTGTTTTTCTGGTTGTCAAGAGCCTTGTTGTACATTCCGTCATGTGCTTCCTGAAGTTTCTGCTGTACAGCGGTTTCAAGTTCGTCAAGCGGTACTGTAATTTTTTCGCCGTTCCAGCGTGAAGCAATGACACACTGTCCGTTTTCAATGTCCTTTGGACCTATTTCAACACGTACCGGAACACCTTTCATTTCGTATTCCGCAAACTTCCAGCCGGGGGAGTTTTCGCTGTCGTCAAGTTTAACACGCAGTCCGGTTTCGGCAAGACGCTGTTTCAGTTCGTTTGCCTTGTCGAGTACGCCGTCCTTGTGCTGGGCAATCGGGATAATTACAGCTTGTACAGGTGCAACAGCCGGCGGAAGTACAAGACCGTTGTTGTCGCCGTGAGTCATAATCACAGCACCTATAAGACGGGTTGTAACTCCCCAACTTGTCTGGTGCGGGAAAACTCTTTTATTTTCCTTGTCGGTGTACTGAATGTCGAAAGCTTTAGCGAAACCGTCACCGAAATAGTGTGAAGTACCAGCCTGTAAAGCCTTGCCGTCGTGCATAAGGGCTTCGATAGCGTAAGTTGAGACAGCTCCGGCGAACTTGTCGCTTTCGGTCTTTTTGCCCTTTACAACAGGCATAGCAAGAGCGTTTTCGCAGAACTCCGCATATATATTGAGCATGCGTTCGGTTTCCTCAACAGCTTCGTCAGCGGTTGCGTGAATAGTGTGCCCCTCCTGCCAGAGGAACTCCCTTGAACGCAGGAACGGACGGGTAGTTTTTTCCCAGCGGACAACGCTTACCCACTGGTTGTAAAGTTTTGGCAGGTCACGGTATGAGTGAACGATATTGGCATAGTGTTCGCAGAAGAGTGTTTCCGAAGTCGGACGTACACAAAGTCTGTCCTCAAGTTTTTCACTTCCGCCGTGAGTAACCCAAGCAACCTCAGGTGCGAAGCCTTCAACGTGGTCTTTTTCTTTCTGGAGCAGGCTCTCCGGAATAAACATCGGCATACAAACATTTTCGTGACCTGTTGCCTTAAACATTCCGTCAAGGATTTTCTGAATATTCTCCCAGATTGCGTAACCGTAAGGTCTTATAACCATACAGCCCTTTACGCTGGTGTATTCCGCAAGTTCAGCTTTTTTGCATATGTCGGTGTACCACTGGGCGAAGTCCTCGTCCATTGAGGTGATTTCAGTGACTAATTTTTTGTCCTTTGCCATATAAAAAACCTCTTTTCTGATATTTTATACAACATTATAGCATTTTTTCCTGATAATGTCAAACACTGTATAAGCAAAAATTTTATTGACATTTCTGGAAATGTGTGATACAATAAAAAACATAGGGAGTATCCCTACCGTCTGAAAGGTGTTCCCAGCACCAAACAGACACTAAAACAAAAGTTATCAACAGTAACTTATGAATAGCTTGTAAGCAATACGCCCTATGACTTTATCATTATATCATATCGGGATTGTTTTGTCAAGAATTTTTTCGCTGTCGGTAACTTTTGTTGTTGACAGTTTTTTTGTGCATAAAAAATTTTTTACGAAAGGAATATTAAAAAATGGAAAAATTCAATCTAACTCCGATTGAGAACGAGAGAAAAAAAGTTCTCACAACCGCACAGCTTGCCGAAGCATATGGAACATACAGCAGGATTATTTCAAACAACTTCAATCGCAACAAAGAACGCTACATAGAGGGTGTACATTTCTACCGTCTCACTGGTGACGACCTTTAATTTGCTCCATTTATCATTCTTTGGATGGAAAAAGGCGCATTACTGCACGCCAAGAGTCTCAACACCGACAAGGCATCGAAAATAATTTATTAAGAATCAGAAAGGAATGATATTTTATGTATAAACTCTTAGCCAATCCAATCGAACACAACGGACAGAGAGTGCTTACAACTGCACAACTTGCAGAAGCTTATGGAACAGACAGCAAGGTGATTTCATACAACTTTAACCATAATAAAGACCGCTACATTGAGGGAAAACATTATTTTTGCCTTACCGGTGATGACCTCAAGAAATTTAAAATGACGAATCGTGAATTTCACGAATCGTTAATAAGAATCAACAAGCTTTATCTTTGGCTGGAAAAAGGCACATTGCTTCATGCAAAAAGTCTCAACACCGACAAGGCATGGGAAGTTTACGATTTTCTGGTTGATACATATTTCAGAGCAAGACAAATGGAAGCGGTTTACAATGAAGCGATTCTGAAAATACTTGAAAATCAGGAAGAAATCAAAAAGGAACTTAATAAACTCGAAACAAGCATTGACAGGCTGGAAAAGAGACAAAACAATCTCCGGCAATATGTTAAAAAAGAATTTGTACATATGAAAAAAGATATAAGAAAAATTTTTGATGACTCTTTAGGAAAAAACAATCAGACAATGATTCCTGCACTTATATTTATAAGTGATGACGTTAAAAGAACTATCAGGAATCTTATATCATACTATTTTGACAGATAATTCTGAATACTTCTATCGCCTTACTGGTGACAAATTAAAGGCGTTTAAGAGCAAAACCGAAAATTTCGGTTTTGCTCCAAACCTTAATAAACTTTATCTCTGGACAGAGAAAGGCGCATTACTGCATGCCAAGAGTCTCAATACCAACAAGGCATGGTTTTCTGATTGATACATATTTCAGGGCAAGGCAGATGGAAACAAAAAAAACGTGATTTCTGTAACCATATCTTTTAACTGCGGATTATTCTGCTGAGAATTTCTGTATTTCTTCCTGTACAATTCGCTCCATATCGCATATAACCTTGTATTTGGCACGTTCGGGGGTTATGCGGTAAAGCTCAACTAATTTTTTTTCGTCATTGGTTATGTCGCTCCGGTACTCTCCCAGAAGTATATAGTCAACCGAAGTATTAAGATAGTCAGCAATCTTAATAAGAATGTCGCCATTTGGTAAACTGCCCCTTTTCCAGTTGCCGGTGCTTCCAGTGGCAATACCAAGTTTACTGAGCATATTAGTTACAGTCGTTCCCTTTTCTTTACAAATCAGTCGTAGTCTTTCATAAAACGTCACAAATATTACCTCCTTATTTTGTAAAAATCACACAAACTTATAAATATAACCTGATTTTACT
>CAMWRL010000176.1 GCA_947176685.1 uncultured Ruminococcus sp.
GGTTCAATGATGGGTTCGGGCGGACTTATCGTTATGGACGAAGACAACTGTATGGTAGATATTGCTAAGTTCTTCCTTGAATTTACGGTTGACGAATCCTGCGGAAAATGTACTCCCTGCCGTATCGGTACAAAGAGAATGTACGAAATCCTTGACAAAATCACAAAGGGCAAAGGTACTCTTGAAGACCTTGACAAGCTGGAGGAACTCTGTTACCATATCAAGTCCAACTCTCTCTGCGGTCTTGGTCAGACAGCTCCAAACCCGATACTTTCAACGCTCAAGTACTTCAAGGACGAATATATAGCCCACGTTGTTGAGAAAAGATGTCCGGCAGGCGTATGTAAGGACTTACTCCACTTCCACATCGTCAAGGACAAGTGTTTTGGTTGTGGTCTTTGTGCAAGGCACTGTCCGGCTGACGCTATCACTCAGACAGACTATATCGCTCCCGGCAAGAAGAAAGCCGCTTATCACATCGATAAGGAAAAGTGCATAAAGTGCGGCGCTTGTATCGGTACTTGCAAATTCAAGGCTATTATCAACAAATAAGCGGAGGTACGATTCAATGGAAAATATTACAGTTAAAATAAACGGTGCGGAACTCTCAGTGCCTAAGGGAACTACTGTTCTTGAAGCCGCACATATGGCTGGTATTGAGATACCGACACTTTGTTATATGAAAGATATAAACGCTATCGGTGCTTGCCGTATATGCGTTACGGAAGTAAATGAAGGCAGAGGATTCAGACTGATTGCGGCTTGTGTATATCCGTGTTCCGACAATATGGAAATTCTCACAAGCTCCCCGAAAGTTATTGAATCCAGAAAAAAGACTCTTGAACTCATTCTGTCCACTCACGACAAGAAATGTCTTTCGTGCGTAAGAAGCGGTAACTGCGAACTTCAGAAACTTTGCCGTGACTACGGCATTGAAGATGCAAACGCTTATGCAGGTGTAAGAAATGAGTACGAAATAGACAACTCCGCACCGCATATGTACCGTGACAACAACAAGTGTATTCTTTGCCGCCGCTGTGTGGCAGTATGTTCAAATGTTCAGGGTATTGGTGTAATCGGTGCTAATGAAAGAGGTTTCAAGACATATATAGGTTCAGCATTTGATATGGGTCTTGGTGAAACAAGCTGTGTTTCCTGCGGTCAGTGCGTGGCAGTATGTCCCGTCGGCGCAATCTCCGAAAAGGATTTCACTAAACAGGTTATGGCAGAAATCGCCAATCCTGAAAAGACTGTTATTGTCCAGACAGCTCCGGCAGTACGTGCGGCACTTGGCGAATGTTTCGGACTGCCAATCGGTACGGACGTTGAGGGTAAAATGATTTCGGCACTTCGCAAGCTCGGCTTTGATAAGGTTTTCGATACTGATTTTTCAGCCGACCTTACTATTATGGAAGAATCAAACGAATTTCTTGACCGTGTTAAAAACGGCGGAGTTTTGCCGATGATAACTTCGTGTTCACCGGGCTGGGTAAAATATTGTGAGCATTATTTTCCCGAAATGACCGAGAATCTTTCGACCTGCAAATCACCTCAGCAGATGTTCGGCGCAGTTGTTAAAACCTATTACGCTGAAAAAATGGGCATTGACCCCAAGAATATTGTAATGGTGGCAATTATGCCTTGTACTGCAAAGAAGTTTGAGACAGGCAGAGACGACCAGAATGCCGCAGGCGTTCCGGACGTTGATTACGCTCTTACTACCCGTGAGCTTGGCAGAATGATTGAACGTGCCGGAATTAACTTCCACGCTCTTACTGACGGCGAATATGACGAACCTCTGGGAACTTCCAGCGGAGCAGGCGTTATTTTTGGTGCAACGGGCGGCGTTATGGAAGCAGCACTTAGAACAGCAGTTCATACGCTTACCGGTGAGAATACTATTGATTTCCCCGAACTCAGAGGAACAGACGGCATCAAAGAAGCTGTTTACAAGGTTGGCGATATGGACGTTAAGGTTGCAGTCGCAAGCGGTCTGAAAAACGCAAGGGAAGTACTTGAAAAAGTAAGAAGCGGTGAAGCTGATTATCAGTTTATTGAAATAATGGGATGTCCGGGCGGCTGCGTAAACGGCGGCGGTCAGCCTCAGCAGCCGGCAAGCGTAAGACTTTTTACAGACCTCAGGGCTGAACGTGCAAAAGTCCTTTATGACCTTGACAAGTCAAGACCAGTAAGACAGTCCCACGAAAACCCCGCTATAAAGGCAATTTATGATGAATACTTCGGCGAACCCGGAAGCCATAAGGCTCATGAAGTACTCCATACAAAGTACGTAAAGAGAACTGTAAACTAATCAATATAAAAGACGGGCGTTCATAAAGAATTTTTTAAGACTACAGCTTGTTTTCAAGACGTTTAACTCTTTGTTTTTTTTCGTCATAGCCTTGCAGTATGCTGTTTTTACTACACATATAACTGCCTCCACCAAATTTCTTTTGGTTTGGGGGCAGTTATCAAATATATGAAAGGGTGATAACTATGTTGCATCACATGAAATTAAAGCTTTCTCCATTCGAGAAAATTAAAAACGGCAGCAAGACAATAGAGCTGCGTCTGAATGATGAAAAACGTCAGAAAGTACAGGTCGGCGATTTTATAGAGTTTTCATGCATAGATAATCCCGAAAGCAGGATACAGACACGAGCAACAGCTTTGCATCATTTCAGTTCTTTTCAGGAACTATGTGCGGCTTTACCAAAAGAAAAGCTCGGATTTTCTGAAACACCTAATCCCAACCACATGGATGAATATTATCCCCGTGAGAAACAGGAACAATACGGTTTTCTTGGCATTGAACTATATTTAACAGATTTGCAGAAGTTTATAGATGCACAGGAGTATGGCTATGGTTTCGGTGAGACATATCAAACAGCTTTGGCAGAGATGAAGCAGGGCGAGAAGATTTCCCATTGGATATGGTATGTATTTCCGCAGATTCAAGGGTTAGGATTTAAAGGTACAAGTGCATATTTCTCTATTCGGGATTTGGCAGAAGCAAAGGATTACTATGAACATCCAGTCCTCGGCGCAAGGTTGATTGAGATAACGTCAGAACTATTAAATATAGAAAATAGTGACCCGATGGTTGTTTTCGGCTATCCAGATGCGTTCAAGCTTCGCTCCTGCATGACGCTGTTCAAATACGCTGCACCGGGACAGGAATTGTTTCAGAAGGTTCTTGAAAAGTTCTGCCTTGGGGTTGAGGATGATAAGACAGTCAGGGAACTCGGATTTTAGTGAAGCAAGGAGCGTGAAATTTATGAATGTTACAATAAAAGAGATGGCTGAAAAGATGCGGGATTTCGATGAATATGTCATTGTCTATCATATCCGACCGGACGGAGACTGCATTGGTTCATCATTTGCGCTTGCTCTTGCTTTGCAGTCAATCGGAAAGAAATGTCGAGTTGTTGGCAGAGACCCCGTACCGCAGATTCACCAGTTTATGACCGATGATGTACGGCAGGACAATCTCACAAATCCGGTATATATTTCTGTGGATGCGGTTTCTCCGCAACGTACTGGAAATTATGCGAATCAGCATTTCACATTCTGTATTGACCATCACCGCAGCAATTCCATTGAAGCAGATTTCAAGTATGTTGAGGAAGATTGTGGTGCATGCAGTGAGATTATATTCAAGCTTCTGCGAGAGATGAATGTTACAATCAATAAGCAAATCGCAGATTTGCTGTATACTGCACTCGTAACTGATACCCGATGCTTTCAGACCTCAGATACAAGTGTGCAGAGTTTTGAAACTGCCGCTGCGCTTGCCAGACTATGTGCCGACACTTATGGTATAAGCAGACGTAATGTCTTTGTGAAGTCTAAAGGGCGTAGAATGATTGAGGACATCTTGAAAGACAGCCTGCACTTCTCGTGTGGCGGCAGACTGATTACTGGTATTATTACACAGAATGATTTGAAAACTGCCGATATTGCAGATTCTGAACTTGAAAGCATTAACTCCTATGTGGAACAGTACGAAGAAATGCTGATTGGCGTTACGGTGCGAGAGTTACCGGACGGTCGGTCACGTTGCTCAACGAGAACAGGTGCTAATATCTCAGCAGATGAAATCTGTGCAGTTCATGGCGGCGGCGGACATTTTCATGCGGCTGTCTGTGAACTAAATATGCCCGTAGAAG
>CAMWRL010000177.1 GCA_947176685.1 uncultured Ruminococcus sp.
GCGGAGTACCGGAAAATGATGTCGGTATTCTTACGGACGTGCTTGTAAATTGCGGTCGGGCTGACGGGATTATTTCGGCTATGCGGACGCTTTCGCCTGATATGATTTTTTGTGACGAGATTTCTTCTCCCGAAGATTCGGCGGCAATTATGGCTGCTTTCGGCTGTGGAGTGAGGTTTTCGGCAACCGCACACGCCGAAAATTATGATAATCTTCTTAAACGTCAGGCAATAAGACCCTTGCTTGAAAACGGAGTTTTTGAATATGCGGTTTTCCTGCACGGTGTCGGGAAAATCCGTGAAATCAGGAGGATTGGGAAATGTTTTTCAGGATAATGGCGGCGGTGATGTTTTCTGTAGCCGGAGGGGTTGCAGGAGTTTCGTTTTCGGAGCGTCTAAGGAATGAACTTGAATTATGCCGTAATATCCGGACAATGCTGCTGAATACTTCTGTAATTATCCGCTGCCGTGCGGACGATGTTTACACAATCGCTTCGGAACTCAAACAGGACAGGTCACTTGAAAAATTAACGTTTTTGCAGGATATTCCGGAAAAATACACTCCGGAAGAAAATTTTAGTGAAATATGGTCGGATGCTTTGGAATCGCAGAAGAATCTTCCCGAAGATGCAAGGAAAATTTTATATGATTTCGGGGCGGCAGTCGGAAAAAGCGACATAGAAGGTCAGCTTGTTTCAATGGACGCACTCGGCGAAAACGCAATTGCTCTGGAAAAAAAGTACTCTGAAATATATTCTCAGAAAGGCAGACTTTACAGAAGCGTCGGAATATTATTCGGAATAATGGTCGGCATACTTATAATATAGTACGAAAGGATACGGATTATGGACATTGATTTGATTTTCAAGATTGCCGGAACCGGAATTATTGTTGCTGTACTTAATCTTGTGCTTAAACGTGCTGAACGTGAAGAACAGGCTATGATGACCACTCTTGCCGGACTGATTGTAGTACTGATTGTCATTGTGGACGAAATCGGAGACCTGTTTGAAAAAGTCAAAACGGTATTCGGCTTATGGTAGAAAACTGTTTTTCTGTTGCAGTTTTCTGCGTATGTTCGGCAATTCTGGCGGTTCTGCTAAGACAGCACTGTCAGGAACAGTCAGTTATGACGGCACTTGTGGCGTGTGTTGTGGTTATGGGCGGAATGATGCTTTTCGTTGAGCCGCTTATTTCGGAAGTCAGTGATATTTTTTCACAAGCCGGAATTTCGGATAGTTATATTTCGCTGATATTCAAGGCAACGGCGATTTGCTTCATAACTCAGATAACGTGTGAAATATGCCGTGACAGCGGCGAAAATGCCATTGCATCGGTTGCGGAAATGTGGGGTCGTGGAGCAGTAACTTTTATGAGCCTGCCTATACTGAAAGCTTTGATTGAAAAAATAAATGAAATTATGGGACAAGTATGAAAAAAATATTTTTTGTGACAGTATTGTTTATAATTTTACTTGTGACGGCAAGTCCGGTGATGACTTCGGCGGAGTACATAGACAGCGAAACGGAAATAAGTCAGCAGATTGACGATATAATGTCCGATTATGACATTGGTTACAGCTATGATGATATTGGAAATCTGTCATTCGGTCAACTGATTAATATAACAGTAAGTTTTGTAAAGTCAAAGGTTTCTGCACCGCTTAAAGTTCTGCGTACACTGGTTATAGTAGTTTTGTTTACGGCAGTTATGAAAAGTGCGGGCGAAAGTATATTTTCCGGTGCAAATTCAGGACTGTATAATATGATTTGCGTTATAACAGCCGTTACTGTAATTATGCCGCAGCTTTTCACGGTATACGGTTCGGCACTGACGGCAATCGGACGGGGCGGCAGATTTATTTTAGTGTTTGTGCCAGTTTTCGTTGCAATAACCGTTGCAGCAGGCGGTATCACTACCGCCGGAGTTTATAACCTGCTTATATTGGGGGCTTCGGAATTGATTGTCAGTCTGTCCGAAAGTTTCCTGATTCCCGTAGTAAGCGTTACAGCGGTGCTTGCGGTATCGGGAAGCGTTTTTCCCAATGTTTCACTGGAAAGTATTATTGGTCTTCTTAAAAGGCTCATCACTTGGGGAATGACCATTGCTATGACTTTGTTTACAGGATTTGTGTCAATGAAATGCACTCTTGGCAGTAAAGCCGACGGCGTGGCAAGCAAAACCGCACGTTTTCTTATTTCGGGGACTGTTCCCGTAGTCGGCGGAGCTGTTTCAGACGCTTACGCAACTGTAAAAAGCAGTTTTGATGTTATACAAGGGACGGTCGGTACTGTAGGAATAGTTGCAATAATAATTATTATGCTGCCGCCGATTATTGAAGTTTTTATTTTCCGTGCGGTGATGTGGACGGGGACTGCTGTCGCTGAACTTTTTTCGGCTGAACCGCTGGCGAAACTTATGAAAGGTATTGATAGCGGACTTGCGGTTGCACAAAGCGTACTTGTGTGTTATTCGGTAATTTTCGTTCTTTGTACCGGAATACTTATGAAATGCTTCAGTTAGGAGGAATTATTGTGGAGGATTTAAAAAACGCTGTAATGGCTGTATGTATAGTGTCGGCAGGTGTGTGTATGATTGAAAATATGACTGCCGGTACAAGACTTAAATCGCAGATGAAACTGCTTTTGAACCTTACTGTTATAATAGTATTGCTTGCATCGTTCACGAAAGGCGGCGTCGGATTTGAAATGCCCGATTTTACATCATATGATACAGAATATTCATTTGAAGCTTACAATAAGGAAATATGCCGTCAGACTGCCGAAAATATTTCTTCCGCACTTTACGGACAGATTACGTCCGCCGGAATAAATTGTACTGAAATTGAAACGGAAGTTAATATTTCGGAAGATAACAGCATATTTATTAGTAAGGTCACAATCAGTGCGGACGATTTCGGAACGGCGGCGGAAATTGTAAGAAACAGCGTTGGGAACAGCACGGAGGTAGTCAATGGAATGGGCTGAAAAGTTCAGGGATTTGCCGAAAGATAAAAAACTTCTTGTTGCTGTGATGTGTCTGGGAATATCCGGTCTTATATTCATAATGCTGTCATCGCTGATTCCGGACGGCAAAAACAAGGACGTTCCGGAATATGACATTGTTTCCGAAAGCCTCGGCGCAGAGAGTTACCGTATTGAAACGGAAAAACGGCTTGAAGATTTCCTCAGCAGTATTGACGGAGCAGGGGACGTTAAAGTTTATTTGACTGTCGGAAGTGACGAAAGGTACATTTATGCAACTGAGGGCAAGAGAAGCAAGTCCGAAAACAAGACGGAGGAGGAAAGAAAATATGTGATGATTGGCAGTGGAAACGAAAAGTCGGCACTTGTTGAAACCGTTCAGACACCTATGGTCACGGGTGCTGTAATAGCTTGCGGAGGTTATGACAATCCGGCAGTTCAGGAACAGATTTACAAAGCCACATCTGCCGCATTGGGACTTCCGACAGGTCAGATATATGTAACCAAACTTAAACATTGAAGGAGAGTGTTTTTTATGAAAAAGCCATCTGTAATTATCGGAAAAAAACAAATCATTATGACTTGCCTTACGCTTATGCTTGCAATCGCAGTCTACATAAACTATACCGCCGCCCCAAGCATTCCGGAAAGCGATGCAAAGACCGTTACCGCTAAAAACGATACTGTAAGTTACGGTGAAACGGAGTTTGTCAACGCCGCAACAGAAGCTTCCGGTTCGGACTACTTCGCACAGGCAAGACTTGACAAAATGAATAACCGTGATACTGCCGTACAGACTTTGCAGACAATCATAGGCGGCGGCGACATTACTGAGGACGAAATGGTTATGAATGCACTTGATGCTGTAGAGGTTTCAAAGCTGATTGAGTCCGAAGGTACTATTGAATCCCTTATAAAAGCTCAGGGTTTTGAGGACTGCGTGGCATATCTTGACGGCTCAACAGCAAAGGTTGTTATCAAGACACCCGGACTTGATAAGGCTCAGGCGGCATCAATAAAAGAGATAATTCTGGACGAAACGGAAGTCAATGCAGAAAATATCAGAATTTTTGAAGTAAAGTAGTTGTACAAACGGAAATTTTTTGGTATAATATAGAGTAGGGT
>CAMWRL010000178.1 GCA_947176685.1 uncultured Ruminococcus sp.
CGGCTATACGGTCAGTACTTCAAAAAATACCCTTGACGGAAAGTTTCCGGAATGGGGCGACAGTCCGTATATAGACCTTGAAATCAGCGGAAACGTAAGACTTGCCGACCTGCTCAACCACCTTTATGTGCTGATTCCGGTATTCGACCGCCAGAAACACTACTTTATCAGTGAGGACGAAATTGACAAACTTATATCGCACGGCGGCAAATGGCTGTCCGGACACCCCGCAAGAAACGAAATAATATACCGTTACTTCCTTGTGAAAAAGAGTTACGCCCGTAACACCCTGAACCGTCTGACAATAGATGATGTTATTGACGATGACGCAGAAGAGAACGAAAAGAAAATTCCGGAAAAAAAGCTGTCTCTGAATATGCAGAGGCTTGAAGCCGTTAAAAATGCCGTTCTTGCAAGCGGTGCGGAAAGCGTTATAGACCTCGGCTGCGGTGAATGCCGTTTAACAAAGCTACTTCTTGACCAGAAACAAATCCGAAAAGTTGCCGCCGCTGACGTTTCTGCCCGTGAACTCGAAAAAGCTAAAACCCGTCTGCACTACGACACTATGAACGAACACCGCAAAAACAAACTTACTCTGATGCAGGCATCATTGACATACAGAGACAAACGCTTTTCCGGATATGACTGCGCCTGTGTTATTGAGGTAGTCGAACATATTGAACTTCTCAGACTGCCGGCTTTTGAACGCAATGTATTTGAGTTTGCCGGAGCTAAAACCGTTATTCTTACTACTCCCAACAGGGAATACAATGACAACTATGAATTTCTTCCGGAAGGTCAGTTGCGTCACAACGACCACCGCTTTGAGTGGACAAGAGAGGATTTCCGGCAATGGACGGAGTATATCTGTCAGAAATTCGGCTACACTGTCGTGATAACCGGAATCGGTGATGATGACGGCGTTCACGGTACACCAACTCAGATGGGAGTGTTTACAAAATGCGTATAGAAATTCCGGAATTTTCATTAGTGGCTATGGTAGGAGCTACTTCAAGCGGCAAAACTACTTTTGCCAACACCAAATTCAAACCTACCGAAGTACTTTCTTCGGACTTCTTCAGGGCTATGGTCTCCGATGACGAAAACAACCAGAAAGTTTCAGGTGAAGCCTTTGACCTTTTATTCTATGCGGCTCGGAAACGTCTTGACCTTATGAAACTCACGGTTATTGACGCAACCAATTTACAGCAGTCCGCAAGAAAACAGATTACAGACCTCGCCCGTGAAAACAACGTCCACAGCGTTGCAATAGTCCTCAACGTGCCGGAAAACGTCCTGCTTGAAAGAAATAACGCTCGTCCGGAGAGACAGTTTCCGGAAAGGGTTATCCGCAGTCACTGCACCGAACTGAAACGCTGTATAAAAAAACTTAAACGTGAGGGTTTCAGGTTTGTATATGTTTTAAACTCTCCGGAAGATATTGAAAACGCTGAAATAGTCCGCACAAGGCTCTGGAACGACAAAAAAGACGAACACGGTGCTTTTGACATAATCGGAGATATTCACGGCTGTCTCGTCGAACTTGAAGAATTACTTGAAAAACTCGGATACGTTCCGGACGAAAACGGAATCCCCGTACACCCTGACGGCAGAAAAGCTGTATTTGTCGGGGACTTCTGCGACAGAGGCTATGACAATGCCGGAGTGCTTAAACTTGTTATGGGTATGGTCAGAAACGGCAATGCTTATTCGGTAGTCGGCAACCACGAAGTCAAGCTTTTGAAATATCTCAACGGAAAAAATGTAAATCTTACTTACGGACTTGACAAAACCGTTGAACAGCTGAACGCCGAAAGCGAGGACTTCCGGAAAGAAGTAAAAGAGTTTCTGGACGGTCTTATAAGTCATTACGTCTTTGATGACGGCAGACTTGTTGTTTCGCACGCTGGAATCAAGGAAAAATATATTGGTCGTGGTTCGGGTCGTGTACGTGAGTTCTGCATATACGGCGACACTACCGGCGAAACTGACGAATTCGGACTGCCTGTACGTCTTAACTGGGCGGCTGACTACAGAGGTCGGGCAACTATCGTATATGGTCATACGCCCTGTTCCGAAGTCATTCCGGCAAACAATACTTACTGCATTGACACGGGCTGCGTTTTCGGCGGAAAACTTACTGCTATGCGCTATCCGGAAAAGCAGTTAGTAAGTATTGACGCTCACGAACAGTATTACGAACCAGTCAAACCGCTTGAAGCCGCCGTTGATGACAGTATGGGCGATATGCTTACCGCAGGGGACTTTCAGGGCAGAATGCATCTTACTACGGAGCTTATCCCGTCAATAAACGTTGACGAAAACAATGCAGCAGCAGCCCTTGAAATAATGTCACGTTATGCGGCTGACCCTCACTGGCTGATATACTTACCGCCCACAATGTCACCTTGCGAAACAAGCAGTACTGACGGTTATCTTGAATACCCCCCCGAAGCCTTTGAGTACTACCGCAGAAACGGCATAAAAAATATTGTATGCGAAAAGAAACATATGGGTTCAAGGGCTGTAATAGTCCTCTGCCACTCCCCCGAAATCGCTGGAAAACGTTTCGGTATAAACGACGGCTCGACCGGAATCATATACACCCGTACTGGACGGCATTTCTTCGATAATCCGGACACCGAAAAAGCACTTCTTGACAGGCTTGACAAGGTACTGACCGACAATAATTTCTGGGAAGACTTCAATACTGACTGGGTATGTCTCGATACGGAGCTTATGCCTTGGTCTGAAAAAGCTCAGGGACTTATAAAAACCCAGTACGCACCAGTCGGCAATGCCGGACACAATGTACTTGCCGCCGCCGTTGAAATGCTTGAAAAAGCCTGTTCCCGTGAAAATATGACTCCTGAAGTATCTGCGCTTACTTCCGGACAGAATACGGATTTGAATGCAGTACTTGAAAAATTCCGTTTCCGTAAAGATGCAATAGACCGCTATACAGACTCCTACCGTGAATACTGCTGGACAGTCAACAGTATTGAGGATTTCAGGATAGCACCATTTCATATACTTGCGGTTGAAGGTAAAGTCTTCGACCACGAAAAGCACGTATGGCATATGGAAAACATAAAAAAATATATCTGTACTGACAATATATTTATGGCAACTCCCTATATATGCGTTGACACGGAAAACGAAAATGATATAAATTCCGCTGTTGAATGGTGGACTGAACTGACAGCTTCGGGCGGCGAGGGAATGGTTGTAAAACCTGAATATTATACAGCTGTTTCGGGAAATAAACTCTTACAGCCTGCCGTAAAGTGCCGTGGGCGTGAGTATCTGCGAATAATCTACGGTGCGGAATATCTTTATCCGGAATACCTCCAGCGGTTGAAAAAACGTTCTCTTTCCAGAAAACGCACGCTTGCTCTCAAGGAGTTTTCGCTGGGTATGGAGTCGCTGAAACGTTTCGTCAATAACGAACCCCTCTACAGGATTCACGAATGTTCTTTCGGGGTACTTGCATTCGAGAGCGAACCCGTAGACCCGAGATTATAGGTGAAAATATGAGTTTCAGAGATTTCAACAGGCGGACAGCTCCCCGAAAAGTCTATACCGGCGGAATGTCTTTCCGTGATATGAAAGACATTCCCGAATCTGCGGCAGAATCTGAACCGTTACCGGAAGTTACGGAAAAACCACCGGTTTCCCAGAACGTAATCACCAATGTACCGCCGAGGCAAAACAACGTTGTGTACTCCCAGACCATACAGCCCAATATTTCCGTACAGGCAGGTTACACCAATCTCAGCCGTTACCCAAAAAGCGTGTACATTCAGCAACCGCCGCCCGTCCGCAATCCAAGCATTCCCCAAAGTGTACACCTCAGACAGCCGCAAAGTCAGTTTATCTACTATAATCAAAGTCCCGCACCGCCGCCGGCTCAGCCAACACAGAACTTTATACCGCCGCAGCAGCCCGAAACACCTGACCAGTCAAAATTCGTTGAAGAATACGTCCCTACTCATGTATCTTATACACATCTCCGAGCCCACGAGACCGTACTAGATCTCTA
>CAMWRL010000179.1 GCA_947176685.1 uncultured Ruminococcus sp.
ATAAGTATTTTAGCCATATGAATCCGATGCAGCAGGAAGCCGTATTTACTGTCATAGGTGCTGTACTCGTCCTTGCAGGAGCAGGAAGCGGCAAGACTACTGTTATTGTCAACCGTATCGCCAATATGATTAAGTTCGGCAACGCCTACGCAGACCAGACAGGCGGCGCACGCCCGAATGACATTGAGTTTCTGAAAGACTACGCCGACGGCGAATATGATGATGACCCCGACGCTGTACTTGATGTTCAGGAACTCATAGCGGTTGATACGGTAAAGCCCTGGAATATACTGGCGATTACTTTCACCAACAAGGCTGCTGACGAATTACGTGAAAGACTTTGTGAAATGCTCGGCGATGACGGCAGGAAAATAAATGCTTCCACATTCCATTCGGCTTGCGTAAGGATTCTCAGGGCTGAAATAGAGTGCATCGGCTATGGAAAGGATTTCACTATCTACGATTCAGACGACAGCAAAAGGCTTCTGACTTCCATTATCCGTGACGAAATGGATATTTCCGAAAAAATTTTTACAATAAATTCAGTGCAGAGTGCGATAAGCTCCGCAAAGAACAGAATGATTGACCCCGAACATATGCACATAAATGCCGGTCAGGACTACAGAAAAAAGATTATCGCCCGTGTATACAACACTTATCAGGAACGTCTGAAACAGTCCAACGCACTGGATTTTGACGATTTGCTTGTACTGACGGTTGAGATTTTTGAAAAATATCCCGAAGTACTTAAAAAATATCAGGAACGTTTCAGATACATAATGGTTGACGAGTATCAGGACACCAATTATGTACAGTTAAGACTGGTATCGCTTCTTGCCGGAAATGAACAGAATATATGTGTAGTCGGTGACGATGACCAGAGTATATACAGTTTCAGAGGGGCGGATATAAATAATATCCTTGATTTTGAAAAGTATTTCAGCAATGCAAAGGTTATACGCCTTGAACAGAATTATCGTTCAACCCAGACCATACTCAATGCCGCAAACTCCGTAATCAGTCACAACACCGGAAGAAAATCAAAGACCTTATGGACGGACGGAAGCGAGGGAACTAAAGTTTACTGGTACAAGGCACTTGATGAAAACGATGAAGCAAGATTCATTGCAGACAGAATACAGCGTACTTACAGTAAAACAGGAAGATATTCCGATAACGTTGTACTTTACAGAATGAATGCACAGTCAAATTTTGTTGAAAGAGCCTTTGTCAATGCAGGCATTCCGTATAAGGTCTATGGTGGTATGCGTTTCTACGACCGCAAGGAAATAAAGGACATTATCGCATACCTTGCATTTATAAACAATCCGTTTGATATACTGCGATTCAAGAGAATCATAAATGAACCCAAAAGGGGAGTCGGTGATGCTACGATTACGCTTATTGAGGAAATAAGCCGTGATTTGAATATATCGCCGTTCGGTATAATGAAGAAGTCCGATGAATACGCCCCTCTTACAAAGAAAAGCAGTACACTCAAAAACATTGCAGGACTTTTTGAAAACCTAATAGAAAAGTCATACACAATGCCGCTTGATGAATTCTATGATTTTATGCTGGAAAATACAGGTTATCTTGAATATGTAAAAAACCTTGAAAACGCCGATACACGCATTGAATATATACAGGAAATGCGGTCATCAGTAGTTCAGTATATGCATACAGCACCGTGTCCGACATTGGGCGGTTTTCTGGAAGATATAGTTTTATATACGGACGCCGACCGTGACAACAGTCAGGACGACAGGGTTACTCTTATGACAGTGCATTCCGCAAAGGGTCTGGAATATGAAAACGTTTTTGTAATAGGTATGGAGGAAGGTATTTTTCCGAATTCACGTTCTCTTGACAATGAAGAAAGTCTGGAAGAAGAACGCCGTCTGGCGTATGTTGCGATAACCAGAGCAAAAAATAACCTTTATCTGACGAGTGCTTCGCAGAGAATGCTTTTCGGACAGACACACCGTAATATCACATCAAGGTTTATGCGTGAAATCGGAAACGAATTTATCGAAAAACACGACAATGCCGCAGCAATGCGTCACAAGGTAAATTCAAATGACAATCCTGTAACCGCCGTGCATTCTTCGACTTTGCAGCAGCAGCTTGCAAGAAATAAAATGCATTCTGCTGCACCGACGGCTTCCGGAAATGTTGCGTATTCAGTCGGTGAAAGGGTACAGCATAATGTTTTCGGGGACGGTACAATCATTTCTTCAAAACCTATGGCTAATGATGCTATGCTTGAAATAGCCTTTGACAATGTGGGTACAAAAAGAATTATGGCTAATCTTGCAAAGCTCAAAAAACTTTGATAATCTTAGGAGGAAATTTTTATGAGAAAAACCAAAATTGTCTGTACGATAGGTCCCGCAACTGACGACAATAATATTATGCGTGAACTTATGCTTGCCGGTATGAATGTTGCACGATTCAACTTTTCGCACGGCGATTACGAAACTCACGAAAAGCGTTTCCGTATGGTGGAAAAGCTCCGCAAAGAACTTGATTTGCCTGTTGCAACGCTCATTGACACAAAAGGTCCTGAAATCCGTCTGGGAAAATTCGTTGATGACAAGCCCGTTGAGATTTATGACGGCGATGTATATACCCTTACTACAGAAGATATTCTCTGCGACAACCAGAGGGGAAGTATAAGTTTCAAGAAGCTCCCTCGTGATGTCAGCATAGGGACACGCATTCTTATAAATGACGGTGTTATTGAACTTCTTGCGGAAAAAGTCTCAAAGAATGAAATAACCTGTCGTGTAATACACGGCGGTACTCTCTCAAACAACAAGGGTATAAACGTTCCGGGAGTAAAGCTTTCAATGCCGTACCTCAGCGAAAGTGATATGAATGACCTTGAATTTGGTGCAAAAATGGGATTCGACTTTATCGCCGCAAGCTTCGTGCGTACAGCCGCCGATATAAATTATCTCAGAAAATTCACTCATAGTCTGGGCTGGTTTGACGTTCGTATAATTGCCAAAATCGAAAACGCCGAAGGTGTTGAGAACATAGACGAAATTCTTGAAGCCGCCGACGGTATAATGGTTGCAAGAGGTGACATGGGCGTTGAAATACCGTTTG
The DNA here is from genome assembly GCA_947176685.1 of uncultured Ruminococcus sp. Lineage (GTDB taxonomy): Bacteria > Bacillota > Clostridia > Oscillospirales > Ruminococcaceae > Ruminococcus. The sequence goes on from CAMWRL010000179.1 coordinate 3,115, forward strand.
AAAGGATTCCGGCAATCCAGAAAGAACTTATACACAAAGGTTACAACGCCGGCAAACAGGTTATTACGGCAACGCAGATGCTTGAATCAATGATAACAAATCCCCGTCCGACCCGTGCGGAGATTACGGACGTTGCAAACGCTATATATGACGGCACAAGTGCTATAATGCTTTCGGGAGAGACAGCCGCCGGTGCGTATCCGGTAGAAGTGGTCAAGACTATGGCTCTTATCGCCGAAACTACCGAAAACAATATCGACTACAAGGGAGAGTTTGAAGCAAGGCGCACAGAACCTAACAGCAATATCGCTGAAGCTATCGCCCACGCTGTTGTAACAACCGCCCACGACCTTAACGCAAGGGCAATTATTACGGTATCGCTTGGCGGAGGTACAGCAAGACTTGTTTCAAAATACCGTCCGTCGTGTCCGATAATATGCTGTACTACTGGAGAAGTCGCACAGCGTCAAATGAATATGAGCTGGGGCGTTATACCGCTTATAGTGGAGGAAAAGGCAAGTACAGATGAACTTTTTTCAACGGCAGTCGAAACCGCAGAATCTCACGGACTTGTGCAGGACGGTGATATAGTAGCTATTACAGCAGGTGTGCCTATAGGAATTTCGGGTACTACCAATATGCTTAAAATTGCAAGAATCGGCAAATAATAAAAATTTCCCCTCACATAGAGGGGATTTTTATATTTCTAAAATATATTTTTCATATGCATTTATAACGGTAGTTTCGCCGACTGTCTGAATACGTCTGAAATTCCCGTAAGTCCGGTGGATGTGTCCGTGAACGAAAAATTTCGGATTATATTTTTCAATAAGTCCGTTGAAACACTCAAAGCCTTTATGCGGCAAATCGTCCATATCGTTTATATTTCTTGCCGGAGCGTGGGTCAGCAG
>CAMWRL010000180.1 GCA_947176685.1 uncultured Ruminococcus sp.
GTTTTAAAATACTTGTTATAACCTGTTTTATTGCACTGACGGCTTGTCAGAATAAAAGTCCGTACATTGTAACGTCCGATAACGGCGGCTTTGATATTTCGGACTTTGAGGAGATAAAAATTGGAATGTCATATGACGAAGTAGTCTCCATTCTGGGAGAGCCGACAGGTACTATTGGTTACGGAATAGTATGGGAAGTCTATAGCCTGAAAGACGGTTCGTATGTAAAAATGCTGTTTATGGGTTATAACGAAATACTTACAGAAATGACAACAGAATAAAAACATTGAAACGGGCATATTTTTTAATGAGGTGATACTATGATAGAAATTCTTGAGTACAGAGGGCATATACGCAACTGGAAACAGCTTTGCGAAGAACTGAAAGCAGACCTGCTTCCACTTGAAAATCGTGATGAACGTGAAAAACAGATAATCGCAAAGGCTTATGAAAAATGGGGTCACGATATGGCTGACCATATTTATGGAATGTTTGCATTCGCCCTTGACGATAACGGCAAAATATTCTGTATGCGTGACCAGTTCGGTACAAAACCATTCTACTACTACCAGACGGAAAATAAACTGTTGTTTGGTACAACAATAAAAAAGATTATGGAGCAGGACGGCTTTGTAAAAGAAGTCAATACCGATATGCTTCAGATATATATGTCGCTGACTTACGTTGCCGGTGAAGATACATTTTTCAAGGGCGTAAAGAAATTGATGCCGGGTCACTGGCTCGAATACGAAAACGGCAGACTTACCGTTGAACGCTACTGGACACCGACTTTCAATCCCGACAACTCAAAGACCGTTGATGAATGGGCAGACGAAATCCACTCCACTATACAAAAAGTTTTCCCCGAAGTAAAAGAAGAAGGGGAGACGGCTGAATCTTTCCTGTCCGGCGGAGTTGATTCTTCATATGTTCTTGCAATGTCGGACGTTGAAGTTACTGATTCCTGCGGCTATGATGACGAACGCTTTGACGAATCGGGACTTGCAAAACAGACAGCCGACATTCTGGGGCGTGAAAATAACCGCTGTCTGATTACTCCGGAAGAATATTTCAATATAGTTCCTTATGTGATGTACAATATGGAACAGCCTCTCGGTGACGCTTCTGCGATAGCGTTTGCGATAGCCTGCAAAGCGACTGCTGAACATACAAAAATATGTTACTCCGGCGAGGGTGCGGACGAATTTTTCGGCGGTTACAATATGTACCGCAATGCCGAAAGATACGGCGACAATCTGAAAAATTTCTATGTCGGCAACACCAACATTATGAAAGAAGACGAAAAACAGAAGATTCTTAAAAGCTATAATCCAGACGTTCTGCCGATTAATCTCGTTAAATATATTTACGATGAAACAGAAGGTCTTGACCCGCTTACAAAGATGTCTGATGTTGATATACAGATTTGGCTTGAAGGTGACATTTATCTTAATGTCGACAAGATGAGTACTGCGGCAGGTCTTGAAATCCGTATGCCGCTTACTGATATGAGGGTGTTCGATATAGCTGCAAGAATGCCGTCCGAATACAAGGTAAATGCCGAAACTAATAAAGTAGCGTTCAGGACAGCCGCCGCAAAGGTACTTCCGGACGAGATAGCTTTCAGAAAGAAATTAGGCTTTATCGTACCTATAAGAATATGGCTTGCAGACGAGCGTTACAACAGTGACGTGAGAGCAAAGTTCAGCAGTGAAATGGCTGAAAAGTTTTTCAATATCAATGAGATAAATGAAATTTTCAACGACTATATAAACGGCAATTCCGACAACTGGCGCAAGGTCTGGACTATATATACATTCCTTGTATGGTATGAAGAATATTTTATAAAGAGATAAACAAAAACCGCCCTGATACATAATCGGGGCGGTTTTCATTAATAGGAATCAACAAAACGGAATCTCCATTCATAAGCCTGTGGATTTTCTTTGTAATTTTTTAAATCAGCTCCATCCGGAATAAAGCTGTCAGGCAAACGGAACTTTCCGTCATCCCACAAACCGTCACTATGACTGGCAGGCAGAGGAGTATATTTGTTTTCATAATGGATTCTGTCCAGTTCGCAGATAAACTCACGGAGTTTCAATGCACCTCGTAAAAAAACTTCTTCTTCTCCTTGAATATCTTCCCATTCAATCCAGCCAAACTCTTCCGATTTCTGCTTATATGGAATATCATTTATTTTTCCTCTGTTCTCAATATCCCAGAATCCTTTCAGTCCCAGATATTCATAGCGGACACTTTCCGGAATTACTGCATAACTGAACAGACAGCTTACCATTTCTCTTAGTGCCGTCTGAGGAAAAACAACCACACGTTCTTCTGCAAGTGAGCTGATATCGGTGTATTTACTTAATACCTTAGTCCAAGCCCGTGCAATTTCTCTGGCTGTATCATGACAATCCCAGAACACGACAAACCATTCTTCAGAAATTCTTCTGCCTGTAGATTTTTCATATATAGTTGCATCAATATATGTATCTTGTCCCATTTCTGTTTCCTCCAATAAATCAGGGATTAGAATTTTAATAATTAAATCGAATTTCCGTACAATCATTAGAATCAGTTAGTAAAATAGCTTTATAGTCAATGCCATTCTTCTTATGATGCTCTTTAACACAACGATAGTTTTCTTTAGGCATATCTCTGAATCGCAAAATATAATATGTTTCATCAGGTAATGATGTGATTATATCAAATGATGTTACCGCATTTCCATTTTTAATCTCATTTTTTATGATTTCCATAAGTTCAGAAGAACAAGGTGCTTCGGCTGCTATCAGAAGAACATCATTCATAGATAATACCATATAAACACTTCCTATCTAAATTCCGGTTTATCTTGCCATAATCAAGGAGAGTTTTTTAATAGCCGAGTTCCTCACCGACAATGATTACTTTTATACGACCTTTATGACGCTGCTGTGCCGAAATAAGATAATTACAACATATTCTGTCGCTGCCGGAGCAGCCGTCTGTCATCTGTCTGCCGGACTTTGAAAGCGAAACACATTCTCCGGTTTCCTTGCAGTAAGTGTTGCAGTCAAGGCGGACGCAGTTAGGCGGTGCGGCTTCTCTCTTGACACGGATTTCCGCTTCATTGAGGTCTCTGACGATTTTGTTGTAACCGGCAATTATAATAACTGATTTAGGTCCATAGGCAAGTGCCGCAACTCTGTTGCTGTTGCCGTCAACGTTATATAAAACGCCGTTCTCAGTGATTGCGTTTGAACTGGAGATATACACATCTGCTGAAAAAGCCTTTATATAAATTTCCTCGACTTCCTCACGGGACTTTCCTGTGCGGTCAAGGTACGTATAGTCCGGAGAGCTGAGCAGGTCAGACAGACCGCATTCAGCCATAGACATAGTACCGCCGTTTGTAATAACATCGCCTTTTTTAAGAAGTGATTCGACTATAGGGCGGACATCATTTTTAGTTTCGGCATAGTAGAAGTCCATATTGTTTTTTACAAGGTTTTCACCTGTTTTTTTGATATGTTTTTCAATTACAGTTTTTTTGTTTGAGTCCATAAAAAATAATCCTTTTCTTAAAAATCCGGCGATTCTTATGTGAACCGCCGGTTATTTATTAATCGTTATCAGGTTCAAGAACGGCATAATTGCCTTCTGAACGCTTGTACACTACATTTATTTCGCCTGTATCGCCGTTTGTGAACATAAAGAAACTATGACCGAGCATATTCATCTGAAGAATAGCCTCCTCAATATCCATAGGACGCATTTTAAATTTCTTGTGTCTGATTACCTCGTAATCGACTTCCTGAACGGGTTCAGCAAAAGCCTCCCTGAAAGCTGTATCTTTAAGGCGTTTTTCGACTTTTGTCTTGTTTTTGCGGATTTGTCTGATGATTTTGTCGATTGCGTCATCGAGGGCAACTGCCTTGTCTTCTGCGGAACGCTCTGCACGGAAGATACTGCTGTTGTACTTTACAGTAAGGTCGATAACAATCCGGTGTTTGATTTCCGAGATAACGATT
>CAMWRL010000181.1 GCA_947176685.1 uncultured Ruminococcus sp.
GAAGTGATTATATCTATGATGAAGTATTTGAGAAAAAGGGTTACTATGAAGCTGACAGAATGGGGTTAGATGGCTATTATAATAAAATAGGAGAAATCAAAGAAAACAATCATACTTTTGGTTTCTGGATTTGTTCTACTAATGATTGGTGTCATTGGTTCAGGATATACTACATAAGTGAAAACTACCCTATTGAAAGTTTCTGATAAATTATGATTTATGCAAGCAACAAAAACTAAGCCCGAAAGCAGTTGAAAAACTGCTTTCGGGCATTGCTTCTATATAAGTGTTCGTCTTAAAGTTTCGGGAATTTTTGTTATCCGAGTACAACTGTTATATCATTGTTTTCTGAAAGAATATCAGCCGGAATGTAGTTTCCGTCAAGCTTACTGCCGTTGAGAATGACTTCTTTTACACCGCTTTCAATGTGTGCGGAGTTGTCAACAGTAATATTAAGTTTCTTGCCCCTGAAATTCTTTTCAATTCTGAATCCGTCCCATTCTGACGGGATTGACGGCGAAATCTCAAGACCTCTGATGTCCGGATGCATACCGCAGATACCCTCAACGCAACCTACCATTACAGTTGAAGCCGTACCGGTCAGCCAGTGAACGTGTGAACGTCCTTCATAGGGAGAAGCCTTTGATTCAGTAAACTGTCCGTGTACATAAGGCTCCATTACACGGATTTCGGCTTTGTCGTTCATAGCGGCAGGGGAGCTTTCCATAAAGTATTCAAAAGCCCTGTTTCCGTGACCGAGAAGTGATTCTGCAAGAATCAGCCAGCCCTGAGACTGCGAGAATATACCGCCGTTTTCTTTGGTATCGTCATTGAAGATATGCATTAAAGCACCGTCAAAATAATGTTTCTTGTACGGCGGGTCAAGGAGTTTTGCGCCATACGGAGTGTTGAGAATTTCGTGTACACTCTGCATAGCTTTTTCGGACTGTTCAGCGTTGGCAAACCTTGAAATAACGCTCCACGACTGCGGATTGAGCCACATATTAGCTTCGGGGTCGTTCTTTGCGCCGACTATAACGCCGTCCTCACGTATACCACGGATAAATCTGTCCTCGTCCCAGCACTTTTCGAGGGCAGATGCAAGTGCAGACTGAACGCTGTCAATATAAGTTATATAGTCGTTGTCGTTTCTGGATTTTGCCATATCCTTTATAACGCTCATTGCGTAGTAAAGCTGGAATGCTACAAAAGTAGATTCACCCTTTGCACCAAGACGGAGACAGTCATTCCAGTCGGCGTGAAGTCCTGCCGGCATATTGTGGATTCCGAGATGATTCATTGAGAAGTCTATAGCTTTTTTCAGGTGGTTGTAAACTGTATCTTCGCCGCCGTTGGCATAGACGATTACTTCATCAAGGAATTTTTCGTTACCGGATTCACCGAGATACTTGACGATAGTCGGGAAAAGCCATAAAGCGTCGTCTGCACGGTAGGACGGATGACCTGTTTCCTTGACGTATTCGGGGTCGTCCGGAGTGTTTTCGTGACCTGCGTTGTGCGTGAACTTTACAAGCGGAAGACCTCCGCCGTTGTCAACCTGTGCCGACAGCATAAAACGAATTTTTTCACAAGCCATTTCGGGGTTAAGGTGAATAATTCCCTGAATGTCCTGAACGGTATCACGGTAGCCGTAACCGTTACGGAGTCCGCAGTATACAAATGAAGCGGCTCTTGACCATATGAACGTTATGAAACACTGGTAAGCATTCCAGACGTTTATCATGTTATTAAACTCAGCGGACGGAGTTTCAACCTTGAAATTGGAAAGCTGACCATGCCAGTAATCTTTAAGCTGTTTTATTTCGGAATCGACTTTTCCGGACTGCTTATATTCATTGAGGATTTCGTCAGCCTGTTCATTGTTTCTCTGACCTAAAATATAAATAAGTTCGATAGTTTCGCCGGATTTGAGTGTTATATCAGACTGAAGCGCACCGCATGAATTTGAATTGTAGTTCATAACGTTGTTACATCTGCCTGTTTCAACGGCTATCGGATTGGAGTATGTTCTGTAGCTTCCGATAAACTCTGACAGATTACCGCAGGAGGCTATAACGTCCGTACCGACCATTCCGAAAAATCTGTTGCGGCAGTCTTTTTCACTGTTGCCGCTTATAGTCTGGACAATCTTGTTTTCTTTAAATTCGGTCTGGGAAATAAAAAGCGAATACTGTAAATTTACCTGGTCTTGTTCGTAGTTGTCCTCGTTTGTGAACTCCACAAAACCGAAAGCTGAAAGATTTCTGTCTCTGCCGCTGTTGTTGGTGATTTTTGTACGCCATACTTCATAGGTTTTGCCGTATGGAACGTAATAGGTTACTTCGGACTTGATTTCTGCATATTCAGCGGAAATAACTGTATAAGCCGTACCGTGACGGCATTCGGACTTGTACTTGTCGAGAGGTTTTCCGACAGGCTGCCACGATGCTGACCAGTAGTCCGCAGTGTCGTTGTCACGGATATAGATGTAGCGTCCGGGAAGTGCCATTTCCGAGTTGAAGCGGAAACGTGTGATTCTGCCGTTAGCTCCGGACTTCACAAAGCTGTAACCGGCGGCGTTGTTGGAAATCATAGCACCATATTCGGGGTCACCGAGATAGTTAGCCCATGATGTGGGCGTTGCGGGGTTGGTGATGACATATTCCTTGTTTTCAAGGTCAAAGTGTCCGTACTGCATAGTTTTTTATTCTCCTTTTCTGCCGTTAAAGGCATTTTTTTATATCAGAATACAAGGTATTCTGTACTTGCATAACCTTTATAGTCGCCCCACTCAATATAACACCAGTCTGTATAATAGTCAATGACAGTTACCGTTGTTCCTTTTGGAATGGTTGTAATAATTTTTGCGTCTTCGGACGGTGATGAACGTAAGTTCAGAGGGTCTTTTTTAGTATTTATAACGGCTGTAATCGGTATACTGGATTCGTAAACGGGTGCGAACGATATATAATCGGACTTTACAAATCCGCTTTTTCCTTTGTACGTAGTGTAGTACCAGCCGGATTCGCTTGTTGTATATAAATCAATGCTTGTCCCTTTTGGAATATCAGTGACAATTGATGCGCCTGTTGACGGTTCTGAACGTACATTCAGACGGTCTTTTTTAGTGGCGACTGTTCCGCAGCCGTAGTAACTGCCGACAGATACCTGCGGAGGGTTGCCCATAGTGATGTATTCTGCATTTACAAAACCGCTTGTCCCTTTGTAAGTGGTGTAGTACCAGTCCGGAAAATCCGTATAGTATACGTCAACGGAAGTATGCCTTGGAACTGATTCAAGACTTTTTGAATCCGGACTTGCGGCATAGCGGAGTGTGAGTGGGTCGCTTTTTGTAGAAACATATCCCGTACCGACATAGGAAATATTTCCGAAAGATTCCGCATCATCAAGGTTAATCCAGCCGTCGGTATTCAGATTTGCCCAGCGTCCGGACTGGTCAATTACTGTATAATTTCCTCTGTCGGTAATATATCCCATAACGTCCGAACTGTATTCTGCCTTTGCATATACCGGAAGATTGTAGTTGTTTATGGTGTATGTATATGAATTGAATTTTGGTTCTGTAACCGGCGGTGCAGTGACTTCTACAATAACGGTAACTATTTCCGTGACTTTTTCAACAGGTGCGGCAGTTGTAACAGGGGATTCGGTCTGTGATTCAGTGGTAGTAACGTTTTCGGAAATAATTATGTTGTTGTCGTCAGGTTTTTTGCTGCCGCCGTCAAGCATTGACCGTATTACGGTAAACATCAGGAATATTATTACCGCAAAACATATTAATACAGTTATCAGAAGTATATATATTCCTTTTGAACTTTTCTTTTCAGGAGTATTTACATATTGTCTGTTGAAAGGTTCATTATAATTATTTTGCGGCGGAATGTAATTATTATTCGGAATATTCTGATTGTAAAACTGATTGGGGATATTAAATCTCCTCGGAAACTAATTCTGGGATTCAAAATTAATGATCCCGCAGA
>CAMWRL010000182.1 GCA_947176685.1 uncultured Ruminococcus sp.
ATAATAATGATGTAAAAATCAATTTTATAAAATCCATACAAAACCTCCAAATCTTATTTAAATTATTGTTTCCTTAAAAATAAAATATATGCACGGACTTCAGCTTTGGGGAAGATAACGTATTTTTCGATTATATGAAATTATAATAATATTTCAAAGATAAAAGACTGACAGAAAAAATTTTGAAAAAAACAGAAAAAAAGCTTGACATTGACGTTGCGTCAAGTGATATAATAAGAATGGTGATGCAAATGAATGAGCTGAAAACCATAAACGAGGTCTGCAAAATGCTCAATATGACCTCTCGCACTGTACGATATTACGAACAGTGCGGACTTATAAAAACCATACGAAATAACAAGACCTCTTCTCGCAGGCTTGATGAAGAAAACATTGAACGCCTGCGAAAAATCCGCTTTCTGAGAAAGCTAAGACTGACACTCGATGAGATTTCAGCAGTGATTGACAGCGAGACAAAGGCGGCAGAGATGATTTACGGCAAAGCCGCAGAATTAAAGGCTGAAATACGCACTCTTATAGAGCGTATCGGTTGGATTGAAGAAGTGCTTGCTGTTGCGGAAAAGGGTGGAAATATCTATTCAGTGAAGCAGGAACTCGGTCAGCCGTCCGATAACACCGAAAAACTTCGGATAGCCGCAGAATGTACAAATCTGCTGCTTGAACGCAGATTCTCAGAATTAAAGCCGTACTTGAACAGCGATATGAAAATGCTGCCGCCCGATTTCTTCGAGGCTGCCTGGAACATACATATCAAGCCCTGTGGAAAATTCATTTCTGTGGGCGAACAGAGCGTTGACGGAAATACGGTAACCAACAGACTTGTTTTTGAAAAACTCGGCGTAGTCGTTAAAACAGAAGTTTGCGGTGGAATTGTGGCAGGTATGGTATTACAATATTTCAAAGAAACCGAATCGCCCATACAGGGGACACCAAAAGGAGAAAAATTATGACAACCGTCAGAAAAATATTTAAAACTATCAGCAGAATATGTTTAGTAATTATTATATTATTACTGCTCGCACTTGCCGGAATGTTCATATACCACCGCATTAATATCCCGAAGAATAAGGAGTTCTTGAAAGAAACGGGCTACTACAGTCCTGTTTCTGTCGGAGAGCATTCGCTGAATCTCGTTAAATACGGCGGTGCGGAAGACAAGCACCGGATTGTTGCACTCGGCGGCAACGGCTGGGGCTTTCCGCTTGAACTTCGTGAGCTTGCCGGAGAGCTTCAGGACGAAGGCGCAGTTTACTATCTGGCACGAGCTGGCTATGACGGCAGTGACGATGTGAAAGAAGATATGACTGTAGAATTTATTGTTGAGGATTACCGCAAAGCACTTAAGAATGCAGGCATTGAAGCACCATACGTCCTTATGCCGCATTCCTATGCAGGTGTTCTTGCGACCTACTGGGTCAACAAATATCCGGACGAAATCGAGGCAATGATTAATCTGGACGGTATCATTGCACAGTCTTTTATGGATGAGCAATTGAAGGAGGCAAAGCAACAGACCAAAGGTATGGCAATAATCAAAGGAGTTATGAATCTCGGAATAGGAGATGTCGCACTGCACGTTTTCTTCCCGAAAGATTCGGATTATTCTGAGGAAGAACAGCGTATATATGATGCAATGACACTTATGACATTGGGAAGTGCTGCGTTCATTTCGGATATCGATTGTGTCGCTGTCAATACCAATGAAACGTGGGAAATGATGCAGCCGAATGATGTTCCGAAGCTCTATATCAGCTCCACAAACGGTTATAAAACAGTGGAAGAACTTGAAGAAGACGATGTGCTTTCGGAATACAGGATTAACGAGTTGACAGAGGGCTTTGAAGGCAGTGATGAAGAACGCAGGAAAAAGGCTTATGAGCTTGAAATGGAGGAAATTGAGGAATACAAAAAGGAAAAAATACAACCTTATGTAGAAAAACTCGGCAACTGCAAAATTGTGAATCTGCCGGGCAGTCACTTCATACATTTGGAGAAACCAAAAGAATGTGCGGAGATTATCAAGGATTTCATTGACAGTTTTGATTGACAGCTTTTTAATAACCATATTTAACGGTTCAAAAAAACTTAGCCTATTGACGCACTCCACACATACCCTAACCGCATAATACCCTCTCTGAGCGTTTCAGAGAGGGTATTTTTTCAGCGATTAGTTTTACTTTCCCAAGAGGACATTGTCAATCAGAAGTCTGCTCCTCGACTTCCAACAGATAAGGTACATACGCAGGTTATGTTACACGAACAGGACTGGAAGTATAATTTGCGAAAGGACAAGTCACTTCAATGGCTTCAGAAAGGATTTCAGATGTTGCGGCAGAATCTTCGTTAAGTGAATCTGACTCTGTTGTTATACTGCCACAAGCTGTCAGACAAGTTATTAGCGAAAATATCATTAATACCTTTTTAAATTGCATATGTTGATTCCAATTTGTAAAGTTTTCAAATTTACTGATTATCATTATTATATCATACACCCAATGAAAAAGTAAACCAAGAAAGAAGAATGATTTTTAGCGGATTTTTCAGAAGTCGTGACAAGCCTAACAACAGTAAAACGTCACCGATTCAGTGACGTTTTTTTGTTACTCGTAAGACACAAACTCCCAGTCTGTTTCGTCATTCCACATAGGAAGCTTTATTTTTGCTGTAAGATAGTTATACACAAATTCCGTAAATGTCATATCAAATTCATAGTAGTATTCATCATATACTACAATACTTTGTTTTCCGTCGGAATACCTGTAAAAAAAGTCCATATCATCTGTATGTCCCAAGAAAATAAGTCCGTCCGGCTCATCTGGATAAAAAGCATACGAATAATGGTCTCCGAAAGCTATTATTTTACTTCGTGTGTAATCGTCAATTACTTCCGTCCGCATATACTCCACAAGTGCAGGATTTCCGGAAAATACTTTAACCTGTCCGTTTACAAATTTACAATCCAGACAATTATGTATATCTTTCCTGTTGTCACGGTCAAGAAAATCATATATTTCTTTCTGTCCAGCGTTTTCAGATATGAATATTTCAGTACCGTTTTCCACAAAAGGATTATTTATGTAAAAGTAATCGCTGAAACTTCCGAAACCGTATATTTTCAGAAACTCATAATAATCTGACGGCAATTCAGTACCCAGAATATTTTCAAAACTCTTTATATCGTCTTCCCCGAATACTGTATTCACCTTTTCCGGCGGCGGATAAAGTACGCATATTTTACTTAAAAAACTTTCTGCCTGTCTCATAAATCAATCTCCAGTCCGCAGTACTCAAAAAATTCCCTGTCAAAAACGTCATAACCGTTAGCCTTTACTGCACGTACTGCTGTCATATAATAATATTCATAGTCCGTCATAATAACCGGCACTTTTCTGCCGAAACGTCCGCAAGAGATATTTTCAGAATTAATTTCCGCTATCGCAATAACAGCAAGGTCAAAAATTTTTTCCATAACTTCGTTTTCGTCCTCAAAATCCGATTTCATTTCAAGCCATTTCTTCATAACACTGTCATCAAGAACGTCCATATAATCTTCTTTCCAGTTACAGAAATTCCAACGTTCACCACGGTGTACGCTGTAAAAACTTTCAGTATTGTATGCAAAACATACCTCTAAATCAATATCTTCTTCTGCGCCCATAATAAAACATATGCACATAACATAAATGTCATCTTCTGCAATCCAGAATATAAGCTGCTTTATCCACATTTTCAGGCTTTCAATAAACTCTCTGTCTGCTGTATCTTCCGCAGCAGGACTGTATTTTTCCAGTATTTCTTCAAAATTCATATAATCTTCCATAATTTCAATCTCCGAAAAATCCAGATACTTTGCCGTTCTGATAAACAAAGAATACACGCCATTTCATAACCGAAATAGCGTGTCTTTTTATATGGTCTGAGTGACGGGACTTGAACCCACGGCCTCTACCACCCCAAGGTAGCGCGC
>CAMWRL010000183.1 GCA_947176685.1 uncultured Ruminococcus sp.
GGAGGATTTAAAATGTATAACGTAAATGACGCAGTTGTGTATGCCTCATACGGCGTATGTGTGATAAGTGCAATAGAAGAACGTGATTTCAGCGGTGAAAATATTAAATACTACATTCTCCGACCTGTAGGAGATAAAAAAAATACTTTCTATGTTCCTGTATCAAGTTCAGCACTTACCGACAAAATGAAAAGTATTTATTCACGTCAGGAAATAAACCGTCTTATAAGCACAATGGACAATGAGTGCTGTATATGGATTGACAACGACGTTAAAAGAAAAGAAGAATACAGAAAAATTATTGAAAACGGTGACCGTAAGGAACTTGTCCGTTTAATAAAAACACTCTATGAAAAAAATATCGAACTTAACGAACAGCACAAAAAACTACGTTCGGCAGACGAAAAATTTCTCAGAGATGCGGAAAATATTCTCTATGAAGAATTTGCCTATTCCCTCAATATTCCACGTGAAAAAGTCGTTGACTACATAAAACAGCATATATAATATATTTTCCCTTGCCTGCGGTAAGGGAATTTTTTTGTATTTTTATCTTGCATTTCTGACTTTTTTGTGGTATTATATAAAATAAGAATGCCATGACATAATGGTAAATATTATTACGTACATCTTATATGTACGGGTTGGGAGAAAATGGTATGCCAAAAAGACAGGATATCAACAAAATTATGATTATCGGCTCCGGTCCTATTATTATCGGTCAGGCGTGTGAATTTGACTATTCGGGTACTCAGGCTTGTAAGGCTCTTAAAAATCTGGGTTACGAAATCGTTCTTGTGAACTCTAACCCTGCTACTATTATGACAGACCCCGATGTTGCTGACATCACATATATTGAACCCCTCAACGTTGCAAGACTTACCCAGATTATCGACAAGGAACGTCCCGACGCTCTCCTTCCTAATCTCGGCGGACAGTCCGGACTTAATCTCTGCTCTGAACTTGACAAGACAGGCGTTTTAAAGGAATACGGCGTGCAGGTAATCGGTGTACAGGTTGACGCTATCGAACGTGGCGAAGACCGTATTGAGTTCAAGCACACTATGGACAAACTCGGCATCGAAATGGCACGCAGTGAAGTGGCATATTCTGTTGACGAAGCAGTGAAGATTGCCGAACAGCTCAAATATCCTGTTGTACTCCGTCCGGCTTACACAATGGGCGGCGCAGGCGGCGGTATGGTCTACAACGTTGACGAACTCAAGATAGTCTGTGCAAGAGGTTTACAGGCTTCACTTGTCGGACAGGTTCTCGTTGAGGAATGCGTAAGCGGCTGGGAAGAACTTGAACTGGAAGTTGTCCGTGACTCCGAAAACAATATAATTACAGTATGCTTCATTGAAAATATTGACCCTATTGGTGTTCATACCGGTGACTCTTTCTGCTCTGCTCCTATGCTCACAATTCCCGAAGATGTTCAGAAAGAACTTGAAAGACAGGCTTACAGCATTGTCGAGTCTATCGAAGTTATCGGCGGCTGCAACTGTCAGTTTGCCCGTGACCCCGAAACAGGCAGAATTATCGTTATTGAAATCAACCCAAGAACTTCACGTTCTTCCGCACTCGCTTCAAAGGCTACTGGTTTCCCGATTGCACTTGTTTCCGCAATGCTTGCCTGCGGTCTTACTCTGAAAGACATTCCGTGCGGCAAATACGGCACTCTTGACAAGTATGTTCCGGACGGCGACTACGTTGTTATCAAGTTTGCAAGATGGGCATTTGAAAAGTTCAAGGGCGCAGAAGACAAACTCGGTACTCAGATGAGGGCTGTAGGCGAAGTTATGAGTATCGGCAAAACCTATAAAGAAGCTTTCCAGAAAGCTATCAGAAGTCTTGAAACAGGTCGTTACGGTCTCGGATTTGCTAAGAACTTCCACGAACAGTCTAAAGAAGAACTTCTTAATCAGCTCCGTTTCCCGACAAGCGAAAGACAGTTCATTATTTATGAGGCTCTCCGCAAAGGCGCAACCGTTGACGAAATCTTTGAACTTACAAAAATTAAACACTGGTTCTTAGAGCAGATGCTCGAACTCGTTCAGGAAGAAGAAAAGCTTCTCACTTTAAAGGGCAGTGTACCGGAAAAAGACGTTCTGAAACAGGCTAAACTTGACGGCTTTTCGGACAGATATTTAAGCTCGCTGCTTGAAGTTACAGAAGAGGAAATCAGAAATGCACGTATCGGCTTTGGCATAAAAGAGGCTTGGGAGGGCGTTCATGTAAGCGGTACTGAAAATGCAGCTTATTATTACTCAACATATCACCTTGACGAAGACCCCTCTACAGCAAGCGACAAGCCTAAAATTATGATTCTCGGCGGAGGTCCTAACAGAATCGGTCAGGGTATCGAATTTGATTACTGCTGTGTTCATGCGGCTCTGGCTCTTAAGAAACTCGGCTTTGAATCTATCATTGTAAACTGCAATCCTGAAACTGTTTCTACAGACTATGATACTTCCGACAAGCTCTATTTTGAACCGCTTACACTGGAAGACGTTCTCAGCATTCACGAAAAGGAAAAGCCGCTTGGCGTTATTGCGCAGTTCGGCGGACAGACACCGCTTAACCTTGCAAATGACCTCAAGAAATACGGCGTAAAGATTCTCGGTACTACTCCCGAAACAATCGACCTTGCCGAAGACCGTGACCATTTCCGTGCAATGATGGATAAACTCGGTATTCCGATGCCCGAAGCCGGTATGGCTGTAAACGTTGATGAAGCTCTTGAAATCGCCAACAAAATCGGTTATCCCGTAATGGTACGTCCGTCATATGTTCTGGGCGGTCGTGGTATGGAAATCGTTCATGATGACGAAATGATGAGAGTTTATATGTCCGCCGCTGTAGGCGTAACTCCTGACCGCCCCATTCTCATTGACAGATTCCTGCACCACGCTACAGAATGCGAAGCTGACGCTATTTCCGACGGCACAAACTGCTTTGTACCGGCTGTTATGGAACATATCGAACTTGCCGGCGTACATTCCGGTGACTCTGCCTGCATTCTTCCGGCAAAGAACCTCACTCAGAAGCAGATTGACACAATCAAGGACTACACTAAGAAAATAGCCGTTGAAATGAATGTATGTGGTCTTATGAATATGCAGTACGCCATTGAAGACGACACTGTTTATGTACTTGAAGCAAATCCCCGTGCTTCAAGAACCGTTCCGCTTGTTTCAAAGGTTTGCAGTATAAACATGGTAAAGATTGCAACAGAAATCATTACCGCTGAACTTACCGGCAAACAGTCACCTGTTCCGGCTCTTACAGACAAGACAATCACTCATTACGGCGTTAAGGAAGCTGTATTCCCGTTCAATATGTTCCAGGAAGTTGACCCCGTTCTGGGTCCGGAAATGCGTTCTACAGGCGAAGTACTTGGTATCTCAAACTCATTCGGCGAGGCTTACTACAAGGCTCAGGAGGCTACCCAAACAAGACTCCCCGAAGAAGGTACTGTATTACTCAGCGTCTGCGACCGTGACAAGCCGGAACTTCTTGAAATCGCCAAATCATTCAATGAACTTGGTTTCCGCATACTCGCTACCGGAAAAAGCTACCAGATGATTAAAGAATCCGGAATCCCGTGCGAAAAGATATTCAAGATTTACGAGGGCAGACCCAATATAGCTGACGAAATCGCCAACGGTGAAATCCAGCTTATTATCAACACTCCCGCAGGAAAGACAAGCGTTTATGATGACAGCTACATCAGAAAAGCCGCTATAAAACACCGTGTACCTTATATGACCACTATGGCTGCCGCCAAGGCAAGTGCAGAGGGCATCAAGGCTATCAAGGAAAACAAACACTTCGGTGTAAAATCGCTTCAGGCACATCACGCTGACATAAAATAATATAAAAATTCTCCCTGCTGTTACGTACAACAGGGAGTTTTTTTCAACATTTTCTGAGGAAATGTTGAAAACTTAACACAAAACACTATAATAAAGGATAAATA
>CAMWRL010000184.1 GCA_947176685.1 uncultured Ruminococcus sp.
TTGTTGAAACCCATTTCCATAGCCGCAGTAAGAGTTGCTTCAAGTTCGGCAGGGTGGTGGGCGTAGTCGTCAACAACAGTTATGCCTTTTTCATAGCCGAGTTTTTCAAAACGCCTTTTTGCCCCTCTGAAATCGGACAGACCCTGACGGCAGTCTTCCGGAGATATGCCGAGCTGGTTTACAGCGGATACAGCGGCTACAGCGTTTAAAATATTGTGATTTCCGGCAACGTGCAGATTGACAGTCAGAATGTATTCTCCGTCGTGGTAAACGTCAAACTGCGTTTCGAGTCCGGAAATTTTCTTTATATTGCCGGCGTACCAGTTATTTTTATCGGAAAGTCCGAAAGTGATTATTTTTTTATCAAGACCTTCAACGGCTGTCATTGTATTCCGGTCGTCACCGTTGACAATAAGGACTTTTGAAGTCTTTTCCGCAAATTTTCTGAAAGACTTTATGACGTTTTCAAGAGTACCGAAGTAATCCAGATGGTCAGCGTCAATATTCAGGATAACCGAAATATCCGGAGCGAGTTTCAGAAAATGGTCTTCAAATTCGCACGATTCGCAGACAAGAATATCACTTTTTCCTGCAATGCCGCTTCCGCCGATACAGGGGAGTTTTCCGCCGATATATGCCGAAAGGTCAGTTCCGGCAGTATGGAGTATCTGCGTAATCATTGATGTTGCGGTAGTCTTGCCGTGAGTTCCTGAAACGCATACGGCATTGCTGTACCAGTTTGTGACAATGCCTAAAAGTTCAGCTCTTTCAAGAACCGGTACGCCGCTTTTCCTTGCCGCCATAAGTTCGGGGTTATCTTCCATAATGGCGGCAGTGTGGACGATGAGGTCAGCACCGTTGATATTTTCGGCACGCTGTCCGATAAATACTTCAATGCCCATTTTCCTTACAGCGTCAAGGGTTTCGGTTTCATTGTTGTCCGAACCAGTAAGGAAATATCCCTGAGAATGCAGTATCTGGGCAAGCGGATACATTCCCGAACCCCCTATGCCGATAAAATGAATATGCTTTTTGTTTTTTAAAATATTGATGTCCAAATCTATCACCTTTCATAAATTTTTTGTTTAAATATAAAAATCTCTTGATTTTTGAGAGATTATACGCTATAATAATTATAGGGAGGTTTTCTCTCTGCTATCCTATCCAAACATAAGGAGGTTTTTAACAATGGAAATTACAGATGTAAAAATAAGAAAAATTATGTCTGAAGGCAGACTGCGTGCAGTGGTTTCAGTGACTATCGACGAAATGTTTGCCGTACACGACATAAAGGTTGTTCAGGGTGATGAACGTCTTTTTGTGGCAATGCCCAGCAGAAAGGACGAAAACGGAATGTTCCGTGATATTGTACACCCGATTTCAGCTTCTGCAAGAAAGGTTTTCGAGGACGCTATACTTGAAGCCTATGGCAAACAGCTTGCTATGCTTGAAGCGGAAAGTGAAACCGTTTCGGAAGAAGATACAGCCGAATAAGTTCCTACGAAAAGCCTGCCGTAAACGGCGGGCTTTTTTATATTCCCAGAATCCTTGCGGCTTTGAGTATGGCAATCTGAGTTTTGGCGTCCTTGATTTTTCCGTCCATAACAAGCCGGACGGCTTCCGCAAGAGGGATTTTTTCCACGTCCAGAAACTCGCCGTCATCAAGATGCTGTTTTTCGCAGTGCAGACCTTTGGCAAGATAAACGTGTATTACTTCGGTATTATATGCCGGAGTGGGATAAATTTCCCCAAGCGGAATGTATTCCGTACAGGTGAATCCGGTTTCCTCAAGAAGTTCACGTTTTCCGCAGTCGTACGGATTTTCACCTTTTTCAAGTTTTCCGGCAGGGATTTCCGTTGTCACCTCACGGAACGGATAACGGAATTGTTTCACCATATATATTTCGTTGTTTTCGGTTACCGGAATAACGCACACTCCGCCGGAGTGCAGAAGTACATCACGTACTGCGGTTTCACCGTTTTCAAGTTCGGCGGTATCGTGTACGATTGTGAAAATTTTTCCTTCATAGACGGTATCGCTTGTAAGTGTTTTTTCCTGTAAATGCATTTTTCAGACCTCCTTGTTTTTTCTGATAAGTTCGTTGCAGTAATCGTTGTGGGCGGTAATTACGTGAGATGAATTGTATTCGTAATTATGGGAAAGTTTATAATTATCGTTTTTGTTTTTTCTGCGGCAGACAATCATATATACCACAAGTATTACGATTCCCGAAATACTTATAATCATACCGGCGGTAAGTGCAGGCGTTCTGTAACGGAAAACTATTGTATTATTGCCCTTGTCTGCTTTTACTGCCATAAAGCCGTATGAGACTTTTTCGACATCTGCGGGCTTGCCGTTGACTTCGGCAGACCAGCCGGAGTTGTATGGCACACTGAAAAATACCAGACAGTCATTGTCAAGGGTTATTTCGGACTCAAAGCCCTTTGAATCATACCGGAATGACGTTGAAGCATTTTTCTGACGTTCAAGACATATTTCTTTATAGTTTTTCTTGTTGAGCGATGATACTTCCGACAATTCTGTTTTTTCAAGTATGCCGGAATATTTTTCAGCCTGTCCGCTGTCCAGTACGAGCGAATGTATAAGGGCTTTTTCACGCATAGCGTCGCTTTTGTTTTCAAGTTCGTCTGTAGTCACGTAGCTGTCAAATGCCATTCCCATAGGAATATAGAGTTTGTTTTCGTATATATAAAAGTACTCATTTTCCCCGACAAGTTCAAACTCCGGAAGCACATACGGAATATTAATATCTTCGGCATTGTCCTTGCGCTGATAATAGTATTTTACAGAAAACAGTCCCCTTAAAGTATAGTGAGATGTATCGGGTCGTGAAGCAACATCACGCTCCACGCCTACTTCCGGATAGAAATTCATTATGGAGCTGTCGACAACGCTCTGGAAAGCCCTCATTGACGGAAGTCCCCACAACATAGGGTAGTTGTCGAAGTTTTCGGAAACGTCAACCCTGAAGAAATTATCTTCCGATACGCTTTCGTAAACGCTGTCACTGCCTTTTATAGCGGAGTTTATATATTTTTTAGCGGAGTCCGGCGAAACTGCTCCGTAAATCAACGCCGAAATCACGCATATAACTGACGCTCCGGCAGTAAACCGCACCGAAAGCCGTCTGAAAGGCAGATTTTTTCTTTTCCTGTAGAAAATATATCCTGTCAGTACAAGGAACACGACTGCTATTGCAAGCGTAATCACGAAATATAATATATCTCTGGGCATTGTGAAAAATGATAGTTTTCCCTTTTTCTTTTCCGGAATAAACGCCATAAATCCATATGCCACAAGCATTGCTGCACATATTTTTATGCCGGAAGACGTATCAGCGTCCTTTTCGTCAAGAGTATGGGCAGTCATCATTGCAAATATAAGTATCGGCATATAATACCATCTTGCGTAGTATGATGCGTTGAATGTATAGAACATACTGTTAAGTATCGGTATAAATGCGCACACTATGCATACAAACGAAAGTTTTACAGACCAGTGTTTTTTGTGGGAACGCATGAAAGTTATAACTCCGACCATTGAGAATAACGGCAGATAACCGCCTATTGATGACCATTTGGCATATTCGGAGTTAAAGAGGTTAGGTCTTGCCGGAACGTCCACAGGCATAAAGAATGATTGAATAATTCTTGCGATACGTGTCTTATCGTTGTAAAGCACCACTGACTGTCCGTAAAGACGTTCGTTGATACGGTAATTTCCCATAATCGCAACGGCGGTCGGCAGAAGCATCACACAGGCTATCATAGTTCCGGCAACGGCTTCTAAAAGAAGTAACCAGAATTTTTTCCACGAAGTATGGAAGTCCGGACAATTCATTCTTAAAAGATAGTATATAATAAGAAATACAGCCTGTCCGGTAAAGAAGTAGTAGTTTACAAACGCAATAAGCGCAACTGTCATGGCA
>CAMWRL010000185.1 GCA_947176685.1 uncultured Ruminococcus sp.
GGTGAAGGCACTGAAATGAGAGGTAACGAAAAATTCATTATGCCCGAACACGATGTGACAATTACTCCGGCGTGGAAACAACGCTACAAAATAAGTTATACCGTCGGTGACGTTGACCGTGTTGTCGGTACGGCATTTCAGGAGTATGTACAGCCGGAAGGTCTCGCAACAGACTTACAGAGCAACAGCAGATTTTCAAGAAACGGCTTTACTATTTCGGGCTGGCTCTGCGATGATGACAATAAAATCTATGAACCTTCCCAGAGCTACATTATGCCAAGCCACGATGTTACATTTACCGCCGTATGGCAGGCAAAGGAATATAATGTAATTTTCAGACAGGACAAAAATTCCCAAAACTTCATTAAAGTGAAAGGTTTCACAGATACGGAAATAACAACTCCGTCTGCCACAATCACTCAGGACGGAAAGTACCTTGCAGGCTGGAAAGATGAAGACGGTACAGTTTATCCGGTTGGCGGTCAGTATATGATTAAAGGCGCAGTTGCCGGAAAAGGTATAGCACTTGACGCAGTATGGGAAGACGGTGAACCGCCGTTGACTACTACTACAGAAACTACTGCTTCAACAGAAACAACAACTACAAATACAGGAACACAGGCAACATTATGGGGTGACGCTAATGTTGACGGTAAAGTAAGTCTTGCCGATGCGGTGCTGATTATGCAGGCTCTTTCAAATCCCGATGATTACAAGCTGTCCAAAGAGGGCGAAATTAATGCTGATGTTTCTGACCACGGCGACGGTATAACTCCTAAAGACGCTGTAGTTATACAGCAGGTTGATCTTAAAATCTATACAGTTGATGAACTTCCGCTTTACGCTGAATAAATAAAAAATGCTGTCTGATTTATTTTTTCAGACAGCTTTTTATTTTAAAAAATACCCTGAACAAGAAGCTTGACACCTATGAATATAAGGACGATTCCGCCGGCAGTTTCGGCTTTACTGCCGTACCTGCCGCCGAAACGGTTTCCGATTACAACTCCGGAAAGCGACAGCAGAAATGTTACAGCACCTATCACCAGAACAGAAAACAGAATATTAGTCTTTTGAGCAGAAAAGACTATTCCGACAGCCAATGCGTCAATGCTTGTCGCAACGGACAAAATGATAATTTCTTTCAGATTGAAAGTATATTCTTTGTTTTCGTTTTCCTCAGGGTGAAAGGCTTCCCATACCATTTTGCCGCCAATTATCCCGAGCAGTATAAACGCAATCCAGTGGTCATAAGCGGAAGTGATTTCTGAAAAGCGTTTTCCCAGAAAGTACCCAGCCAATGGCATACCTGCCTGAAATATCCCGAAAAACAACGCAGTCAGAAATGCGCCCATATGGTTAATTTTTTTCATTCTTATGCCCTCACAGACAGATGCCGAAAAAGCGTCCATTGCAAGTCCGGCAGACAATAAAAGCAATTCAACAGTATTCATAAAAAAGTCCCCTCTGTAAAATAATCAGTAAATTATATTACAGGGGGATTAAATATATTACAGTTTGTACTCCATAATGTAGTCGTCCATAACGAAACCGTTTCCGATGTCAGTAACAACCGAATCAACAGTTTCAAAGCCGATTTTATGGTAAACGTCAACAGCGTGGGTATTGTACTTGTTAACGGTGAGGTATACGGATTTTTTTCCGTGAGCCTTTGCACCCTCGAAAACCCTCTGCATCATTTCCGAAGCTATACCCTTGCCACGCATATCACTGCGGAGATAGAATTTACTCAGGAAAAATCTTGAATCCTGTTCGGGTTTCACGGCGATATATCCGCACAATTTCCCGTCACACCTGACGGCAAGGTAACAATATCCCTCGTTTTCCGTCTGGTTCTTCATAGCTCCGTAAGACTGGAATTTTTCTACCATATAGTCAATCTGTTCCGCTGAAAGTATCACCGGAAAAAATTCGTGCCATATTTTTCCGGCAAGTTCCGCAATTTCGTGGAGTTCCGAATCAGCAGTTACTTTTTCAATTGATACCATAGGAAATTACTCCTCAGGCATTTCCCAGTTATGGTAAACGTTTTGCACATCATCATTGTCTTCGAGATGTTCAAGCAGAAGATTCATTTTTTTGATGTGTTCTTCATCTGTAAGGGTTGTGTAATTTGCAGGAATCTGCTCAACTTCGGCTGACATTACGTTATAACCCTTTTCGGTAAGTCCTTCACGGAGTCCGTTGAGGTTTTCGGGAGCGCATTCAATTTCAACTGTTTCTTCGTTAACATCGAAATCGTCACCGCCGCACTCGAAAACATCTTCCATAACCTTGTCTTCGTCAAGACCAGTATTTTCAAGTACAACGATACCTTTCTTTGAGAACATAAACGATACACATCCGGTAGTACCCAGATTGCCGCCGAACTTGTCGAAATAGTGACGGACATCTCCGGCAGTTCTGTTTTTGTTGTCCGTGAGACACTCAACGATTACTGCAACGCCGTTGGGACCATAGCCCTCATAAACCATATTTTCATAATTGTTTTTGTCTTCACCGCCGGCGGCTTTCTTGATAACACGCTCTATATTGTCGTTCGGAACGTTGTTGGCTTTAGCCTTTGCGATGAGGTCACGGAGCTTGCTGTTATTATTGGGGTCTGCTCCTCCCTCTCTTACAACAACGGTTATTTCACGACCGATTTTTGTGAAGATTTTACCTTTTGCCGCATCGGTAGCTTCCTTTTTACGCTTGATGTTATTCCATTTTGAATGACCTGACATTTTAAAATGCTCCTTTTTGTTAATTATTCAGTTGTATAGTAGTAGTCAGCGTCAGAACCCTTTTCAATTCTGCGCATTTCCTGGTGTTTGGCGTCCAGATAGTCAATAACCGCAACGATTGCCGCACCTGCCGCAAATCCAAGTACAAAACCGATGCTCATTCCCCTGCTGAAAATGTCCCTGCTGTCTGTACTCTTTTTCACGGGTATTGCTTTTCCGGACGGGTTAACGGAAATTTTTTTCATAAATAATCATCTCCTGAAATCAAAATTCTGGCAGAACATTTTTCATAATTACATCATTGAACAGATAAGCTATACGGTCGTTCTGTCCGGTAAGAAACAGATAACCGAAAAGACATTCAAAAGCGGTTGCTCTCCTGTAGTCCACAGCACTGGCGTGTTTCGGGACGGTATTTCCGGTGGAGTTCCTGCCACGTTTCAGAACAGCAAGTTCCTTGTCTGTAAGTTCTTCCGCTAAAGTATCATATAGTGACGACTGAAACTCAGCACATACAAGCTTTATTTTAGCGGAGTGCAGTCTGGCAACAGGCATATTGGCTTTGCACAACAGAAACTTCCTTACCAGAGTATCATAAACGCTGTCCCCTAAAAACGCAAGCGCAAGCGGACTGTATTGACCTGCTTCACGTTCAGTCATAGGGGCGTCAATAAACGAAATCAAATTCAAATCCCTCAATATTAACGGTGTCGCCTTCCTGAACGCCCATTTTTTCAAGTTCTGAAATAATACCGCTGTTTATTAAAACCCTTTGGAAGTACTGGAGTGACGAATAATCATCGGGGTCAACGGTGCGCATAATAGGCTGAAGCCACTGTGCTTCAACATAGTAAACGCCGTCTTCAACCATAATTTCAAACTTCTTTCCTGCGCCTGCCATATCGTCAAGTTCAGCCTGCGGAATTGGTTCGGGTTCGTATTCTTTTATGGGCGGGAGGGTGTCCAGAATTTCGGAAATCTTCATTACAAGTTCAGAAGTACCTTTTGTTGTAGCTGCCGAAATGCAGAAGAACGGAATATTTTTTTCGGTGATATACTGTCTGAAACTCTCAATCTGTTCTGGTGAAGCCATATCGGACTTGTTGGCTGCAACAATCTGCGGACGTTCTGCCAGTTCCGCATTGAACTTAGCAAGTTCAGCGTTGATAACCTCAAAATCCTCGCAGGGATTGCGCCCCTCTATAC
>CAMWRL010000186.1 GCA_947176685.1 uncultured Ruminococcus sp.
TCTTTGGATTCCACTACTTCTGCCACAAGCCGTCCGTATCCGAAAGAAAACCGTACTCCTTTTTTAGCCTTTTTAGCCGGACGGCAGATTATTTCCCATAACTTGTCGCCTTTCTGCTCCAGAAGCAGAAACTCTATGAAAGTATGGTTTTCGATTTTTTCGCCATACAGCCTTGCCGGAATAACTCTCGAATCGTTCATTACAAGCAAATCACCTTTTTTCAGATGACGGCATAAATTATAAAAATGGTCGTGTTCAACCGCACCTGTTTGACGGTTTACACACATCATTCGTGAGGAGTTTCGGGGTTCAACCGGAGTCTGTGCAATAAGTTCCTCCGGCAAGTCATAGTAAAAGTCGGATTTTAAAAGTTCCATAATATAAAATCTCCTTTTTTCATATTTGAATTTTGGATACATCTATTTCTTCGTTAATCAGCTTTGCAATAAGAGTATCACGAAGAACAGAAAGGCGTTGATTTTCACTATAATTATTTTCTATTTTTTTATCTATCCTTGATATAATTTTTTCAAACTTTTCAAGAAGTTCATATGGTGGAATCACTATTGATAATTCTTTTAATGATTTTTGATTGATAGAACCAAAAACAGTACCCTGACCATTAAATATATTTAATTGATTTTTTATATTTAACAAAGTATAAAACAGAAAAGATGAATGATTATCTTTTGAACGGACAGAAGCAAGACCACGACCGATACAGCATTTTTGATTGGCTATATTCAAATCACCAACCGGTGCACGTACACTCATAAGAATATCATTTTTTTCAGCAAATTTTTTCGGTTCGGTTGTATATATTCTTTCATTCGGAAATCTGTATCTGAAGTCAGTTCTTCCCTGAAAAAATATTATACCTGTCTTGTCTTGATTATAGCTTGTTCCTTTTGGTGACTGCCCCATTGTAA
This sequence comes from uncultured Ruminococcus sp., assembly GCA_947176685.1. Taxonomy (GTDB): domain Bacteria; phylum Bacillota; class Clostridia; order Oscillospirales; family Ruminococcaceae; genus Ruminococcus. The sequence continues at coordinate 930 of CAMWRL010000186.1, forward strand.
TATCTGCAATATCTGATAAAATACCATTTGCTTCAAAACCTGCAAACCATGATTTATAAATTGCCTGTGCCTGCTCCTCTAAGTTTTGATTTATTTTATTGTTGAGTTCAATTTTTCTGTCAAGCAAACGCAGTAAATGACTTGTTTTTTTCTGTGTCTCATAGTCGGGAACATTCACGGCGTATTCCATAATGGCTTTTTTGTCCCCACGAGGCATTTTAGTGCCTTTTGAAGTCTTCATTGCGTAGTCAAAAAATCCGTCGTCGGCAAGCGTATAATAAAGAAATTCCGGTGATATTCCTTCCTCAGCCCTAAAAACAAGCACATCATTTGAACAGCCACCGTTATATTCGGCAAACCATATTTTTTTAAAGTATGGTCTGATATTTGAAACAAGTATATCATTTTTTCTATATGCAGTAACTTTTACGCCTGTCGGCACAGATGACGGTGCAGTAATTCCACATTTATTCGGCAACATATTTTCAGTTGAAATATAATTATCTGATGTAATCTCACTAACAGAAATCTTATCTTTTACAAGATGACATATATTTTTAAGTTCAGTTTTCATCAGTTCATCTTGTAACGTGGTTCGGTTTCGGGACTGCGGTACTCGTGTTTTTCGTAGTAACCGATAAGATTTCCGCTGCCGTCACGGAGCGCAACCATATATACATCTTTGTTTTCCTTGTCGTTGTGGAATGTAAAAATCCTGTTGTTTTCCGCACTCTTTCCGAACCAATCAACAACTTTTTTTATCATAATATTAGAATTGTCATTGTGACAATCTAACAGAGAATGTCCGATGAGTGAAGCGCCTCCCCATTTGCTGTATCTTTCAACAGCAGCCGGATTCATATAAATAATTATATGGTTTGTGTCGCATAAAACAACGGCGGCGTTGTCCGAATCAATAACGCTCTTGAAAAAAATCGAAAGTTCCATTTTTAAAATCCTCCTATATTCTTGTTGCGAGAAGTACCGAATACTTATTTCTGAACTGTTCAAAACAGTCATTGTCGATAGCTTCACGGATTTTTTCTGTAAGAGTATTGTAGAAGTAAAGATTATGCTGTACTGCAAGTCTTCCGGCAAGTTGTTCGTTTGCCTTGAAAAGGTGACGTATATATGCTCTTGAAAAGTTTCGGCAGGTCGGACAGTCGCACTGTTCGTCAACGGGACGGGGGTCGGTTTCGTAGCACTTGTTGCCTAAATGCATTATGCCACTCCACGTAAAGACCGTAGCGTGACGGGCGTTTCTGCTGGGCATAACGCAGTCAAACATATCAACGCCCCTTGCGACAGCCTCTATGATGTTGGACGGCGTACCCACTCCCATAAGATAACGTGGTTTGTTTACGGGCATATAAGGCTCTACAACGTCAATAATGCGGTACATTTCGGAAGTCTCCTCACCGACTGCAAGTCCGCCGATTGCGTAGCCGTCAAGGTCAAGTTCAGCAATATCTTCCATATGCTTTATTCTGAGGTCGTCAAATGTCGAACCCTGATTTATTCCGAAAAGCATCTGGTGCTTGTTTATAGTATCGGGCAGACTGTTAAGACGTGCCATTTCCTCTTTACACCGGTAAAGCCAGCGGGTAGTGCGTTCTATGGAAGCGGCAACATATTTATAAGGCGACGGATTTTCAATACATTCGTCAAAAGCCATAGCGATTGTTGAGCCAAGATTAGACTGTATCTGCATACTTGTTTCCGGTGACATAAATATTTTATGTCCGTCTATATGCGAAGCAAAATATACGCCTTCTTCTTTGATTTTGCGGAGCTTTGCAAGCGAAAATACCTGAAATCCGCCACTGTCAGTAAGAATAGGCTTATCCCAGTTCATAAACTTGTGCAGACCGCCCATTTGCTTTATGACTTTATCTGTCGGACGCAAGTGTAAGTGATATGTATTGCATAATTCAACCTGCGTTTTGAGTTCCTTGAGGTCAACTGACGATATACCGCCCTTTATAGCGGCGGCAGTGCCGACATTCATAAAACACGGTGTCTGAAATGTTCCGTGAACGGTTTCAACCTGTCCACGACGTGCCTTGTTATCTGTTTTAAGTAATGTAAACATTATTTTCTCCTTTTTCCTCTTAATATTTTGATTTTGCGTTTTTTTAGTGGTGGGTATCTGTTAAGCCAGTTTTCTCCGTCATAACTGTTTATGCGATTGGAAATTTCTTCGGAGTATTTTTCAAGTTCGGGGGTATTGGCATATTTTATATAACTTTGTTCAAGTATAAGAAAGTCAGGCTTTTTCCATTCCTGTTCGGTTCTGACATCTTTGGGAAGAAGTACACAGTTTTCAGCCTTAGCAATGAAATATTCATTTGTGGGGGACTTTGATGGATTACGATATACAATAGCATGATTATACCAGCCAACTACAAACCATTCACCCTCCTTATTATATGAGTACCATATAACAAGTACATCGCTAACACTGTCTGATTTTTTCATAAGTTCACAGCCTTTTATTCTTTCAAAGTGCAGATTCTTATTGTGAAGTTCAACATAGCCACTGCAAATTTCTTCTTCTTTTTCGTAAGGGTCAGGCATTGGGTCAAAATTGGATGCCTCACCTGCATTTTTGTGTTGTTGTACCCAGCTTGCTTTTGAATATGGAATATCATCTTCACACTGACTATCATTTTCTTATGTTCCTTTATAATAGTTCATGAGTGCAATTTTGCAGAAAAGTATTTTCATTTGCATTAACTCCTTTTTAAAAAATTTTCATAACCCCTTGACATAACAATCTGAACGTGATATTATTATAGACAAGGTAGAGGTGCGGTTAAAAATAGTACCTGAATATCGGATAACCAGTCCTATGATGTTCAGCGAAAGGTGAAACCGCCGAAGAACTGTTTCCGGTACATTCAGTTCTGGTCACTGGTCTAACAGGCTTTTGACTGTCATCATACATTGATGGAGTGCTATCGGCATATTGATTTTTTCGTGCCGCATTTCTATTATAACGTATGGTGAACCTGTTTGCAAC
>CAMWRL010000187.1 GCA_947176685.1 uncultured Ruminococcus sp.
ATGATAAGGAAGTAATTGAGAAAATGTATGCTGAACTGGCTTTGAGCAGTGAACAGACTGAACTTTTAAAGTCTTATTTTTCAGCGTTTTCTAATCTTTATGATATAATAACAATGGAAAAAGCATACAGCATAATAAAAAGTCAGAATCTTGACGAATTTACAGAAGAAAATTTCCTTGCTTTTGCAGAGATTGTCCGTCATGATGAAAAATGGTATTGTATACTTAGTGATGATGAAATTTTTGAAAACGGCACTGAAAGCAAGCCGATGCAGCGAAAGCTTATAAGCGAATGGCTTCTTGAAGATTATGATGACTTTGAAACAATGATGTTTTTACATACGGGAAAGCCTTATTATGTTCCCGCAAAGGAAGAACTTCTTAAATATGCTGATGATTTCTATTATGAAGAAACTCCGCAGACAAAGGCTGTTTTTGATTTCTTTGTCAATGAAATGGGAATGGATAAAAAAAGGGCAGACGATATGGTATGCGAAACTATAAGTACAATGTGTATAAGTCTCGCAGAAGCAGAAGTACCGTTTCATGATTTTGCACGGATGAAAATATATTTCACCATAGAACAGGCAGAAAAATTCCTGAACCTGTTTGTTGATTTATACAACAATACAAGGCATCCGTTCAACAGGGGTTATACTCCGAGTGAAATGCAGAAAAGAGTTGTTCCTTTATCAGTTTCGCAGATTGACTCTGAAGAAAAATCCGCAGTTAATGGATTTACATATGCAGAAGATTTACGGGATTCTCTTGATGATTTGCCACGGAAAATAAACAGAAACTCTCTTCGCCGATGTGGAAGCAAAAAGAAACGCAAGAAAGGTTATGGCAAAAAATAACAGGCAGAGCCGTGAAGATGTCCTGCTCTGAAAATACATGGGATTTGACACTGTTTACCTGTACTATCGTTGGAGCAGGTCGAGTAACTGTGAGGGTAGCCGAAGTAAAAAACAATAAATAAACTATTCTGAAACAGCACAGAAAACCTCGAAATTGGATTTTTACTCCGAAATCGAGGTTTTATTTTAAAATATTTGATTTTCGGTATTTTCCATTTTGTCCCGCTGGAAATTCAGCTATATCGCAGATTTTCGCATTTTTACGGTTTTTTCATTTTTGTGTTTTGTGTGTAAAATTACACCAACTATAATCAGCATTAAGTATTTCATATCGTCCGTTATCAGACACGGAAATTATATTATTATCTATAAGTCTTTTGCAGTATCCGGAAATTTGTTTTATAGTAGGCTTTACCGGTTTTCCTGAACGTCCGGATTTAATCTGTAATTGTCTGTAAACGTTGGCTATATCCTGCTCCGAAAAATATTTTTCCCCATAATAATCAAACAGCCAAATAATACATTCAATCTGCGTACATCTCGGCAGACAATCAAAGTCCGGTGTATTTTTTATTTTGTCAATATCAATCTTCATTATTTTGCCTGTCTTTCCAACATAAGCTCAACGCATCTGTGCCATATGGCGTTGATAGTTTCTGTAGCTTCTTTTCCGTGTGTCCGCATAGTCTTTTCTGTAACCGCAAGCTCCGTACACGTACGGTCGTTCATATAAACAGTTATGCCGTTCAGGACAAAACAGCCTTTCATTTTGTTGAGACAGTCAATATCAATCTTTTCCGGTGAAAACGACCGTATGACTTCCGCAACAAATATAAACTCCAGCCAGTCACGGAAACCGTAAAATTCAAAAATATATTCATTTTCTTTCTTTTTCGGAACGATGTCGCATACTGGTTTAAGGTTTTCGTAATAGTAACTTTTTTTAGAAGCGTCAACTTTGAAAAACATCTTGTTTTTGGAACTGTCCCAAAGTATTTCGGATATATGTGCAAATTTCCTGTCATTTTTCAGATATACGGACTGTCCGAAATCAAGCTTTGGTTTTGCGACCGGTACAAAGCCTTTTGCCGGAAGTTCCTCCTTATAGCCTTTATAAACAATCATATCATTGCCGTCATCTGATTTTATGCGTCTGTAAACCTTTGAAATATTCAGACTGGAAGTCAATTCACGTCCTCTGGACACGTATACAGTATATTTCAGTATACCCCATACTTCATTTTCAGGGATTTCCCCGAACATATCAGCAGCTCCCTTTCTTTTGGCATACTCCAGTACGGCGTTATAGTGCCAGCCGACAAGTCCAAGCTTTCTGCACCATTCAAGACGTTTGCTGTCGTGTGCATCTATCGCACGGTATACGGACTTTTTGGCGTGTTCACGGACGAATTTTTCATACATCTCTGCGTGCTTCTGCGAAAGTCTGTACCCGCTGCTCAGACGGTAATAACATATATCAAGCTTTCGTTTCATTGAATCAATAAGGTTAAGAATATTTTCGTCATAGAGTTCCGTATCAAAAAACTTTCCGTCTGCGGACTTGTTTTCAATACATCTTATGTATAAATCATCTCTCTGGTTTGAGAAGCTGTCACCGCCCCAGACACGTTTATAGTGAGTTATTATCGGAATAACTGCCTTATTCCCTTTGTTTTCAAAGATAATATTACTGTTGTGTGCAGACCTGAAATGTCTTTTCCAGCTATCATCTATAACAATATTTTCGTATTCGTCTGCCGCTACATTCTGAGATTTGCACAACGCTTTATAAATATTATTTTCTCCGGATACTGCAATCTTTTTATCAGTTGAAAAAAACTGCCGGCTTTGTATGACCTGTTCGTGTTCAAGCTGCTTTTTCCGGTGATAGCTTGACTGCATTTCGTTACAGTTTCCGAAAGCGTCCATATAATCGGAATAGTCCTTGCCGTCCGGAAAAGTCACGTTTTCAAGACAGAGCTTTTCGCAGCCCCAGAAACTGTCCGCACACAGTACAAGCTTCGGGTTATTCGGCAGACGGACATTTTCCAGTCCCCAGCACTTCATAAATGACATTTTACCAATTTTTTCCACACTGTCCGGAAAATATATTTTCTTTAAAGTATAATTTCCGTCATTTCTGCGTCTCTCGTCACGGTCACGCTGAACACCGCCCTTTACCTCGACAACAGGCAGACCGTCTATTGTTTCCGGAACTGTCACCTCGTCCCGATAACTGAATATCTTTGTTATACAGACGGCATTTCTGCCTAATATTCTTTCAGATTCAAACCTTGTCGGTCTTTGTGTGTTGTAACTTCCGGATTTGCGCCAAGGTTCTGTTATGCGTTCCTGAAGCGGCGGCGGATTCATCAGTTTATTGCATCGCAGAAAAGCGTCCGGCTGTATTTCGGGAATATCTCCCTCAAAGTATATTTTTTCCAGTTCATTGCAGTCCATAAAAGCACGGTCTTTTATAAGAATGACAGTTTTCGGAATATATATCTCCTCTACCCAGTGAGTTTCCCATTTATCGGTACTGGGGTTTTTGCGTTCAAATATTTCCGTACCTATTATGCGTACAGGAAGATTATCAATATATTCCGGAAATCTCACCGCAGTATCATAACCCTTGTATCGCAGAATCTCATAACATAAATTGCCGTCTCTGTCCTGCCTTTTTGTCAAATCAAGCTGATTCAGTTTTGTGAAATCCGGTATATTATATAAAAAATTTTCAGGGTGATTTTTCAGTTTCGGACAGTTGCAGAAACTGTCATCATACATTTTCGGGTGTGTTCCAGCAAAATTAACTTTTGCAAGATTGGGACAGTCCGCAAAAGCACGGCTTTTTATAAGTGTGACTGTTTTGGGTATATAAATTTCCTCAACCCATTTAGCCGGACTTTTATCAGTGTTATTATTTTCAAATATCTCTGAACCTATTACACGCACCGGAAAACCGTCTATATATGCCGGAAAATGTACCGAAAAACTGCATTTTTCATATTTTGTAACCATATAATATTCTTCTTTGTTCTTATCCTGCGTTTTAAATAATCTGAAACCCATATTTTCCGCCTGCTGTCTTGTA
>CAMWRL010000188.1 GCA_947176685.1 uncultured Ruminococcus sp.
ACTTATTCTGGATATTTTTTTTTTGTTGAGGAAAGAACAGATTATAAGGTGTATTATTATGTTGTCGGCTGCGTTTCTGCTTATGGCGGCGGAAAGTTGTCTGAAAAAATATATAGCAATTTCGGGACTGCTTGCGGTAGTGGCAATGGCTTGTGTTGCGAAAATCAGGGGGTATTCCGGAGAACTCTCCGGAAAGTTCGGCAAGTTATGGGTTGCGGCAGAAGTAATGCTGTTTGTACTGGTGGGAGCTGCTGTTGATATACGTTATACGCTGACTGCCGGAATAAATGCTGTTATAATGATTTTTGTGGCGTTGGTATTCCGTGCTGTTGGAGTGCTGATTTGTACAGCAGGGACTTCACTGAATTTAAAGGAACGGTTTTTTTGTGTTATTGCGTATCTTCCGAAAGCTACAGTACAAGCGGCAATAGGTTCAGTACCGCTTGCAATGGGACTTCCGTGCGGAAAAATAGTACTGTCGGTTGCTGTCATGGCGATAGTTATAACTGCGCCTCTGGGAGCAATCGGAATTGACGTTACCTCAAAGCGTTTTCTTGAAAAAGAAAAAACCGTTACCCGAAAGTAACAGTTTTCAGTAAGAAAATAATGACTGTGCGTCCTTGTGATAAAGACATGTTATATTGTTGTTTCTGTAAAGAACGTCCGGAGAATCATATGCCGGACTTCTCAGGAATACCAACGGGAATTTTTTCAGGAAGTCCGCTGTGAACTCCGAAAGATGTGTGATATTTTCTGTATAATAGTATGTGATTTCGTAAATTCCGGTGACGACCTCAACGGAACGGATTTCCACGAAAATGTATTCTATATATTTGCCGACAGCTTCGGCGAAACTTTTGAATGTGTCATTTTCAAGAATCAGACCAAATATACATATCCTGATTTCATAATAGTCTTTATCATCGTCAAATATGTCAAAACGGATTTCGTTATCAAGTTGGAAGTACTTCCGGAAAGAATCTGAAAATATCCCGATATCCGGAATATCGTTGTTATCTTTGTGACAGAAAAATGTTATTTCAAAAGCTTCCGTAAAAATCACCTCACAAAAAAATCCTCCGGTTATACGGAGGATTTGGTGGAGCATAGGGGATTCGAACCCCTGACTTCCACACTGCCAGTGTGACACGCTCCCAGCTGCGTTAATGCCCCATACTTATATGATAGCACGTATTTTCCGGAAAGTCAAGATTTTTCGGGAAAAATATCTTGACAAAAATTACTGTTTATGATATGATATTTTTAGTTAAAATTCCCACCGAATATTGACAGGAGGTTTCTTATTATGAAAATTTTAAACAGAATACTTGCGTTCGGACTTGCGCTGGCAAGTCTTCCGGTTATGGAAAATTGCCGTGTATATGCAGAATCCCGCAAAAAACTTACAACTGAAACAATAGAATTTTACAATTACTGGAAAGATAAGTATATCGTTCCGGACAAATATACTGATTCTGTACAGTATTATGTATGGTACAGCGATACGCCGTATTCGGACAATACAGCCGGAGTAGAAGTAACGGTTTCGGAAGCTCACGGTTATGGTATGTTGATTACGGCGGCTATGGCTGAATATGATGACAATGCTAAGGAAATCTTTGACGGAATGTACGCTTATTATAAGGCTCACCCGAGCGAAACAGGGGCTAACCTTATGGCGTGGCAGCAGATGGATAACGGCAGACAACTGGTAGATTCCAACGGAGCTGACTCCGCAACTGACGGCGACCTCGATATAGCATATGCGCTTCTTATGGCTGACAGCGTGTGGGGAAGTGACGGCAGTATAAATTACAGACAGTCCGCTATTGATATTATAAACGATATTATGGAATACGAAGTCAATAAAACTGACTGGATATTGCAGTTAGGCGACTGGGCTTACTATACAAAAGAGGGTGATATTGAGTACTCGGCAACAAGAGCATCTGACTTTATAGTGCAGTATATGCCAATTTTTGCGGAAGTAACAGGCGATGACCGCTGGCTGAAAGTCTATGACAGCACATACAATATTATTAATAGTATAGTCGATGAGTATGGAACGGGTATTCTTCCGGATTTCATTGTCAAGGACGAAAAAACAGGTAAATTCATACCGTCACCGGCGAACTTCCTTGAAAGCGATTATGACGGATATTACTATTATAACAGTTGCAGAACTCCATGGCGTATCAGTATGGACTATCTGATTAACAATAACAAAGACGCTGAAAAGTTTGCTAATACTATAACGTCATTTATAGTAAGCAGTACAAAGGGCGACCCGTCCGAAATAAAAGCCGGTTACACGCTTGACGGCAAGCCCCTTGAAGATTATGATGATTTGTGCTTTACAGCACCGTTTATGTTGGCGGCGGCTTGCGGAAATAATACCGAATGGCACAATGCTGTCCGTGAAACCGTTATTGATTACGGCGAAGATGTTTATTTTGGCGATACAATAAAAATGCTTTGCCTGATAGTTGATGACGGCGGCTGGATAGTTCCGGAGACTAACGAAAATACGAGAATCGGCGATGTCAACAAAGACGGCAGATTTACTATAGCGGACGTTGTGGCAATGCAGAATTATCTTCTGGGCAGAGAAACTCTTGCGGACTGGAAAGCAGGAGACGTTAACGCCGATAAAGTTATAGATGTGTTTGATTTGTGCCGTATGAAAAATATGATACTCTCCCAACTGAAATAACAGGATTTTTCAGAAAAATCAAAGTTGTTGAGAACGTTATTGTTTTTTTACCAGAATAACAACTGCATGTGCCGATATACCAAGTTTTTCCCCAGTAAAGCCCAGTTTTTCTTCGGTAGTAGCCTTTACACTTACCCGTGATACGTCACAACCGCATACTGTGGAAATATTTTCACGCATAGAGTATATATGCGGTGCAAGTTTCGGAGCCTGCGCAATAACCGTGGAGTCAATATTTCCGACAGTATAGCCTTTTTCGTTGATTATGCGGCAGACTTCACGCATAAGCACAAGACTGTCTGCACCTTTGAATTTTTCGTCAGTGTCCGGAAACAGGTGTCCTATATCTCCCAATGCCAACGCTCCAAGCATAGCGTCCATTATTGCGTGAACAAGCACATCTGCATCGGAATGTCCCAACAGTCCCTTATCGTGGGGGACTTCCACACCGCCTAAAATAAGCTTTCTGTCCTCAACCAGTTTGTGAACATCATAGCCGTGACCTATTCTGAACATATTACATACTCCTTTTCAATAGTATTTCTGCAATGTCAATATCTTCCGGAGTAGTTATTTTTATGTTGGTGTAGTCTCCGGTTGTCATGTAAACTTTTCCGCCGATAGCCTCCACAAGCTGACAGTCGTCCGTGAAGTCAAGACCGTGTTCAAGTGCGAAGTCTATACCCTCAAAGTAGAGTTTTCGTTTGAATACCTGAGGTGTCTGTGTGATGTACAGGAATTTTCGGGGCGGAGTATCGGTAATAAGTCCGTCTTCAACCATTTTTATGGTGTCCTTTACCGGAACGCCCAGCGTTGCACCGCCGAAAACAGAAGCGTCTTTTATAGTTTTTTCTATGTGTTCGGGCTTGACGAGAGGTCTTGCGCCGTCGTGAATCGCTATCATTTCAGTGTCTCCGGAAATACATTTCACGCCGTTGATAACACTTTCCTGACGTGTAGACCCTCCGGCAGTACATTGTTTCAGTTTTGTGATTCCGGCTTTCTGAGCTTCCTCACGTATTGCCGGAATGTCGTTTTCACGGGCGACTATTATTATTTCGCTGACGCTTGGACACTTCTCGAAAGCCTGCATTGTCACGCCTATAACAAGACGTTCGCCCAATGGCATAAGGATTTTGTTTACGCCGCCCATTCTGGTTGAATTTCCGGCGCATACTATTATAACAGATGTATTCATTTATTTTTTCCTCCGTTGTTATTTATAC
>CAMWRL010000189.1 GCA_947176685.1 uncultured Ruminococcus sp.
GTCCCAGTATGAACACTACGACGAGCAGAATAGTTTTGATTATAATATTTTCGGGCATAGTGCCGATTAAGTTTATAACGCTTGCGATACTGCCTGTTGCAAGTCCGAGAGCGAGCAGTCTCGAATATGAAAGAATATCGCTTAAATAGCCTGTTGCCGTATTATACAGGGCGTACAGTCCGCCGAAAAATTTTCCGAAAACCGACTTTGAACTACGTCCGGAAGTCAGCACTATGAGTATAACTCCGGCTATCATTAAATAAGTGCCTATTGTTTTGAGTATTGCCGGAACGTCCGTCAGTATGCTTGCGGCAAGCGGTGCAACTCCTGTAATCGTCAGATAAACCGGAACGGTGTCCAGAAATGCGTCAAGTTTTCTGCCATCATTCCAAGCCATTTTGAACGATACTCCAACGCCCAGAAATAAATGAAGTATTCCCAGTGCAAACGAGTAAAGCAAAAGTTTAATCGGGTCGTCAAGCGGCTGAAACCATAATGCTATACTGCCGATTTCCGTGTTGAAGTATTCCCGACTTACTACCTGAACTATGTCCCCGAACCAGCTGCCGAACAACGCTCCCCATATAATAGTCGAAATACCACAGTTGCGGAACATTGTCATAGTTTTTTTCATAGTGCTGTCAAGCCGGAATTTTTTCAATACAACTGTTGTTCCGATAAGCATTATCAGACCATAACCAGCATCAGATAACATCATTCCGAAAAACAGATAGTAGAAAAATGACATTACAGGTGTAGGGTCAACGTCTTTTCCGGACGGCATAGAATACATTTTGGTTATGCCCTCTACCGGTGCGGAAAAACTGCTGTTTTCAAGCAATATCGGAACATCGTCATCATTGTCGGGGTCTGTAAAGTCAATATATACCGTAAACTTCTTTTCAAGCTCTTTCCGCAATGAGTCTGTATATTTTTCCGGAATGTAGCCATTAAGCACGAAAGTATTTTCCGTAAATCCCAACGACCCCAAAGCGTTATACTTATCCTTGCGCATATTCAGGTAGTCAACCGCAAACCGCAGGCTTTTCCGGTGCGTATCAAGTTCTGTTACAGCTTTTTCAAGTCCGGACTTCCGCTGTAATAATACCTTGCGTTCATTTCTGCAACGTTCAGTAATCTCCGCAGGAGTGCCTTTTTCAGTTTCGGAAACCTTGGTAAAAGAGTTTTTCCGCAGTAAGTCCCCGACTTCTTCCGCAACGCAATTACTGCAAAGAATAAACAGATTCGTCTGTTCTCTGGACTGCGAGATTATTTCCGTATAAGTGCCGTCAGGAAAGCTTTTTATGAAGTCTTCCGCAACGCCTGACGATACAGACCCGATAAAAGCCGTTGTAGTTGCCGTACCTCTGAAATTCAGCGGAATATCAAGTTTTTCCCATTGTTTCAGAATATCGCACTTCACATCAAGCTGTAGAATACTTTTTTCAGCCTCGTCAATTTCCTGACTGCTCCGGACAATTCTGTTTGCAACGTTCATTATTTTTTCAAGCTGCATTGCACCACGCCCGAAATCATCAGTTTCAACTTCCGTCCGGCTGTCAAACATCTCTGTTACGGACTTCTTTTCCGGAGAATATCTGTCCAGTACGTCCAGAGCCGCCGCAACGGTACTACGGAATTTTTCAAAACCAGCAACTACCGCCGTAACGTTGGTTGAATCAAGACCGCTGTCAGTGTTTCGGGAAATCTCCACCACGCCACGCCGCTGCAAAAGTTCAATAATTTTCTTGCTGTCTGTCAGTAAAGCTATAAGTTCGATTTTTTTCATTCTGAGCTTTGCCAAATTAACACCCTCTTTCGTTGGATTTTTTCAGAAAAACTCTTTGATTACTGCATTCACGGCGTTGTCCATATTCTTTTCCGCCTGTGAACGTATTTCCGCAATTTTTGCTGTACATTCAATTCCGGATTGTCGGGCGTGTACGTCAAACTTTTCCATATAGTCGGCACGGATTTTTTCGACCTCGCCGGAAGCCCTGCTTATGCTTTTCTGAATGGCGACAGCAGAATATTTTTCCGCATCTTTTATAATATTATCAGCGGTTTCGTTAGCTGCGGAAATTCTCTTATTTGACAACGCCTCAGCCGTAAGAATCTGTTTTACTGCATCTGATGCCATAAATATCACCTCCCGAAATTAAAGACAAAGGGAGCGTATCTCTACAGACAGCTCCCCTTTGAACATTATTATTCAATTTTTATATAATTATGCATTATCATAACAGGATTTGCAATACTGTTACAGCCGCACGGTATCCGGAATTTCCGTTAAAACACAAAGAGAGCGTATCCTACAGACAGCTCCCTTTATGATGTATGAAATTATCAACGATTATATTATATACTATAATCTGGATTTTGTCAAGTGATTTCTGAAAATTTATTTTTTTAACAATCAGTCTTCTTTAATATCAACCTTTATTCCCAGTACGGAAAGGCTTTCATCGTCCACTGCTGACGGGCATTCGGACATCAATTCGCTTGCGTTCTGGACTTTCGGGAATGCCGTAACGTCACGCAGACTGTCGGCTTTGCACATAATCATAGCCAGACGGTCAAGCCCTATTCCCATACCGCCGTGAGGAGGTGCGGCATATCGGTAAGCGTCCACAAGGAAACCGAACTTTGCCTGAATTTCTTCATCGGTCATACCCAGAGCTTCAAACATTTTCTGTTGTAACTCAAAATCAGTTATACGCATTGAGCCGCTTGAAAGCTCCGTACCGTTGAGAACCAAGTCCCACGCCTTTGCACGAACGTTTGCGGGGTCGGTGTCAAGATATTCAAGGCATTCTTCCATAGGCATAGTAAACGGATGATGTGCGGCAACCCATGTATTATTTTCGTCATCATATTCAAAGAAAGGCATTTCGGTAATCCAAAGGAAATTATACTGGTTTTCCGGAATAACATTCAGTCTCTTTGCGCATATAAGACGTATCGCACCCAACGTTGACAATACAGTTTTATTCTTGTCGGCACATATAAGTACCAAATCGCCTTTTTCAGCGTTCACGGCGTTGCAGATTGTTTCAAGTTCGCCATCCTTCAGGAATTTTTTAAATGAACAGTTAGGTTCGTCAGCCCAGCGGATATATGCAAGACCTTTTGCACCAATGCCCTTTGCGTGTTCAATAAGCTTGTCGATTTCCTTTCGTGTGTAAACACCTGCTCCGTCCTTGACATTTATCGCACGTACAGAGCCGCCCTCATCAAGAGCGTTTTTAAATACAACAAAATCAACATCTTTTACGGTATCGGAAATATCCTGAATTTCAAAATCGAATCTTGTATCGGGCTTGTCCGTGCCATAACGGTTCATAGAGTCGGCAAAAGTAAGTCTTGGCAACGGCGTGGGAATATCAACGTTCATTACTTCTTTAAAAACCCTATGAACGAATCCCTCAACGCATTCCTGAATATCCTCAGCATCAACAAATGACATTTCAAGGTCTATCTGAGTAAATTCGGGCTGTCTGTCCGCACGTAAATCCTCGTCACGGAAACAGCGTGCAAGTTGTATATACCTGTCGTAACCGGCAATCATAAGAAGCTGTTTATAAATCTGCGGTGACTGCGGAAGCGCATAGAATTTACCCTGATGTACTCTTGACGGGATTAAATAGTCCCTTGCGCCCTCCGGAGTGGACTTCATCATCATAGGAGTTTCAATTTCAAGAAATCCGTTTTCATAGAAATACTCTCTTGTCACACGGGCGATTTCGTGACGCATCATTATATTTTTCTGTAAGGGTTCACGCCTCAGGTCAAGGAAGCGGTATTTAAGGCGCAACTCCTCATTTACGTTTGAATCGCTTACTATTTCAAACGGTGGTGTCTGAGCCTTTGCAAGTATACGCAGG
>CAMWRL010000190.1 GCA_947176685.1 uncultured Ruminococcus sp.
TTCTTGACTTTTCCGGTACAATAATATATAATTTAAACAGGTGATATTATGACAATAAACAAACTTATAACCAAAGTATTGGCACATAGTGATATGGTTTTCGGAGTGGATTCGGACAGCCTTAAACAAAAACCTCTGTTCAGTCCGGAAATAAATGACATTCACAATTTATACCGGTATGTAAAGCAGAAATCATCTCACGACATACCGTCGCTTGAAAATATCCGCAGCTATAACAATATTTTTACACTTAATGAACTTTCACTGCAAAAGTACCGGAACAAATTCTATAAACGTAACTCTTTCGGACTTTGCAGCAGTACAGGCATTTTTCTGCTTGACTATATTATTGATATGACTTATTTTGAATTTCAAAAAAGCAGTTTTCAGGAATTATCGCACTTTATTGAAACACTTCTGATGTTGATTCAGTATACACTGTCCTCCGGACTGTTCCATTATGCCTTATTGGAATATATGTGTCTGCTTGCGGACGTCTCGTTGCCATACGAAGAGGACTGTTTCCATAATTTTTATCTGATTGACTTTTCGGAGTCTCCGGCAACCGTCGAGGCTATAAAGCATTTCAGTCTGGACGTTGACAACGGAAATATAAGATTTATTTTCAGGGATTACAATACTACTCTTGATAACGTATTTTCGGAACTCATCGCCAAAAAGGAATTTATAAACTTTCTTTCAGCAGAATATCCCCGAGACGTTGCAGACAAAATAAACAACGATATATTGACGATACTTTCAAATATATAAAGGAGTTTTTTAATGATTTCGATTTACTACACAGCCAAAAGAAATATTCCGCTTACCGAAAGCGAAAACACTGCTATAGAAAATATCGTGGACAAATATAATTTCGGCTATCCCTTTGAGGAAAAAGCTGAGGATTTCTGCGTTTACGGACAACCGGAAAATGATAGTGTATTCAGCGGCGCAACCGGACTTCCGTACACAGACGACTATAATTTGATGTTTGAAATATGCAATTACTGGCTCGACTGTCTTACGGAAATAACAGAAGTTTTAAAAAACTGTCAGTGGGACGTATCTATGGACGACATAACACTCATTTATGACAACGGCTGGCGTTTTCCCGAAAGATAGGATAATATTTATGTACCATAAACTTTACTATACCGCAAAACGCAGTACTTCCTTGACTGATACCGAAAATGCGTCCATAAAAAACATCATTGACAGATATTATAATGGTAAACAGGATTTTTGTATCTACAGATTTTCCGGAAACGACATTGTGTTCAATGGTTGTGTGGAAATCCCGTCTGATAACGGCGGTTTTTCTGCCGAAACTGCAAGTTACTGGATTATGTGTCTTAACGAAATAACCAGAATCCTTTCCGGCTGTCAATGGGAGGTTAATTTTGACAATGACCTGTATATGATATGGAATACTGATATTATGTGCTGGAGGTATCCTACAGATACAGAGTACAGCCGTCAGAATATCAGAATGTACAGCAGAGACAATTATAATTCAATTATGAAAAAACTTATTAACCGTTACTGCACTCAGGAATATATAATTGACGGTATAAGGACTTATATAATCCCTTCGGAACATTATGACGATATTTACCGTGATATAGAGGTTTCTGACATATCAGCAAAAGACCATTTATTGTCACATATTGACTTTTACCGGAAAACACCCATTGACAAGCTGTATCTTTCGGCTGCGTGTGTACTCAATGGAAAATTTTATACACCTGCTGACTGTTATGAGTATTGCGGAAAATTATATCATGTTGCAGTAAGAAGCGGCTGGGTCTGTCCTGAATGCCGCAAGCCGAATACATTTGATGGTTGGTACGCTATGCCAAGATACGAAGATGATATAGATTTTCCGCAATGTGAAGTACCGCTTATTTTTCAGAAAATCCCCTGTCAGTACTGCGGAAGACCTTTAAACAGGCGTTTTCTGAAACTCAGTCAGAATGGAGAAAAGTATGAATAAAGAATTACTTAAACAGAAGCTTGCCGAAAACAAACGCCGTCTTAAAGAAATCCGCATAAATGAAATGAAATCTGAAATAACACAAAGCATTGAAAATTTTCCGGAAAAATACCGTTTTGCCGACGATAACGAAAAAAAACGTATTGAAATTTTTATGGAAAAACTACCTGCTTTTTATAATAAGATTGATTTTTCAGCACTTGCGGAAAGCTCAGTAACTGAACACGGAAAATGTTATCTGTGTTTTCTTGAGGGCAGTGAAGAAATTTTCGATATATATATTTACGGAAATTTTAGCGATTTTCTGCGTGATTATGACGATTTTTTCTTTTTCAGTGCATATCTGCTTATTATTGATGAGGATTTCTACAGATTTATATACATTGACGATAACTTTAATCTTACTGAATCCCGCATATACTAAGGAGTAATTATATGTTTTCCAAAACCGCTATCGTTATGAAAGGAATATTCCTTAAACGTCCTACAGCTATTTTGCAGACTGCTTATACATTCAGGTCTGATATATGGATTGAAAAGAACGATAAAAAAGTTGATGCAAAGAAATTACCGGACATTCTGAACATCCATATTAAAGGCGGTGACACAATAACGTTTACCGCAAACGGTGAAGACGAAATACAAGCCATCGAAACATTGGTTAATCTGGTTGAAAATGATTATCTGCTGGATATTTTTTAAAGGAGGTAAAAACTATGATTCTATACAGACCTGTCGGCACTGCTGAACTTGAACTCATTAAACAAAGCGGTTACAGAAGTTTTCCGCCGAGACTTCCGGAACAGCCTATTTTCTATCCTGTTCTCAACCGTAAGTATGCCTGCGAAATCGCTGAAAAATGGAATACAAAAACTTCTGACCGCAAGGGTTATGTCACGGAGTTTGAGGTTGACGACAATTATATTAAAAATTTTGAAGTGCATACCGTTGGCGGAAAACATCATCAGGAACTCTGGATTCCTGCCGAGGAACTTGAAAATTTCAACCGTCACATAACCGGAAAAATAAAAGTAACCGAAACATTCAGGGAGGAAAATATATGAGCCGTTCATTTCAGGTAATAACGGAAAAAAATCCGGACTTTACAGCAGAAGAAATTCTGAATACTATTAAAACCCTCAGAGACTCCGACAAGGAAATAAATTTTAAAAATATACGAATAATAAATCATTCGGGGACTTCTTACGCTTTCGCTGCCGAAGACTGTATTGTACATATAGATTTCAATAGTACAGAATGGGACGGAAAAATCCATAAGTGGTGGAGTGTAGAAAGCCGTGCGCTTTACGGTATGGGCAAAAGTCTTTTTGTAGCGTGTGCAAGTGCGGTGGCAATTCTGGCGGACGGTTATGCAAGTTCTGGTGACGGTGCGTTTTTTTATGCAAAGGATTTTAAGGGACATGAATTATGGGAAACTCACCTTGACAGCCGACCGCATATTACTGTAAGTACAATGCACGGTGATACGGTATGCCGAAGCAAAAGTGAAGTTGAAAAAATTATTATGAACAGTTCAAATGACGATATATGGATAAGTATCGGAAAAGACTATCCCTGTCTTGCAATCCTTATAAACGGAAAATACGCTTGTATTCACTACTTTGAAGATGAAAACGGTACTGCATTCCAGTCAGTCGGAGACGTAAACAAAGAAATAACGTTCATTGCAGGTGGTACGGAATGGACTGCTCCGCCGGAAGCTGTTGTAACTCTTGATGATGCTGTTATATGTGCGGAATTTTTCATTGATAAACTAAACCGTCCGGAGTGCATAGAATGGACAGAGATTTAAAAAGAGATTATTATGAGTAAATTATCAGAAAATGAAATTTTAAAATTATGCAGTAAAA
>CAMWRL010000191.1 GCA_947176685.1 uncultured Ruminococcus sp.
AATGTATACAGATATAGCAGTAATCGGCGGCGGTGCGTCAGGATTTGCAGCAGCTATAACGGCGGCTCGGTTCTGCAATGCAAAGGTTACTATTTTTGAAAGGCTTGCAAGAACAGGCAAAAAAATTATTGCTACCGGCAACGGCAAGTGCAATCTCAGCAATGAGTCACTTAAACCCGAAAATTATCACGGGTCGGTTGATGCAATGGATATAATAAAAAAAGCTCCTGACTGGTATAAGTTTTTTACAGAGGATATGGGAGTAGTATGCGTTTCCGGAAGCGAAGGTCGTACAGGCGGAATTTATCCCAGAAGCAATACAGCCACAACCATTCTCAACGCTCTACGGCTTACAGCGCAGTCTATGGGTATTGACGAAGTATGCGATACGGAAATACAAGGCATATCGGACAACAAAAGAAAATACATTCTCAGGGCGAAAGGTGAATATATTACCTGTCAGAAAGTAATAATCGCCTGCGGCGGATATGCCGGAACGTCATTCGGTACAGACGGTTCAATGATGAGGATATTTAAAGAAATGGACTACAGAATATCAAAAGTCTGTCCGGCTGTTGCACCGCTGAAAGTAAGTCCAGATAAACTTAAAGGTCTGAAAGGAGTCCGTGTCAAAGGCAGTATATCAGCAGTTTCCGGAAATAAAATCCTCCGTACTGAATACGGCGAAATGCATTTCAATGAAAACAATGTTTCCGGAATATGCGTATTCAATATGGCATATCTTTTTCAGAAGTATGAGGGAAATTTATTTTTAAGGGCGGACTTGCTTCCGGATATGACAATCAATGATATAACTGAATATATCCGCCGTATAAGGAAAATCCGTTCCGGAAATTCAATTGAGGAAACACTGACCGGAGTTTTTCCGAAAAACCTTGCTGTATATCTTGTTAAAAATACTCTAGAAAGACCTTTGACGGACATTATTGAAACACTGTCGGACAGTGATATAAAAAGGCTTGCAGATGTTATAAAATGCCTTGAATTTGAAGTAACAGGATGTTCAGGCTGGCAGAATGCACAGGCAACCTGCGGCGGAATCCATGCGGAATGTGTTACGGAAAAACTTGAATCCAGAAAACACAGGGGAATATATTTCTGCGGCGAAATCCTTGATACGGTCGGGGACTGCGGCGGCTATAATCTGCAATGGGCGTGGTCTTCGGGAATATGGGCAGGAATGCATTGTGCGGAAAGTCTGAAAGGCGGCAGAAGATGTTAAGAGTAAATAATATACGTGTACCTCTGGAGTTTGATTTTTCTGAGCTGGAAAACTTCTGTATAAGGAAGTTCAGAATATCCCCCGATAACCTCATAAGCGTAAGACTGGTTAAAAAATCCGTTGACGCACGCAAAAAGTCAGATGTACACTTTATAATATCGGTTGACATTGAACTGAAAAACGAAAAAGCTGTTAAAATAAAAAACGCCGTCAGAACTGAAAAATTCGTCTATAAAGTAAACAATGTGTCCGGAAATTTCAAGCGTCCTGTAATAGTGGGGTTCGGTTCTGCCGGAATGTTTGCAGCACTGGTGCTTGCTATGTCGGGCGCAAAGCCCATGGTTATTGAACGGGGTGCGGACGTTGACAGCCGCTGCCGAGATATGGAAAAATTTCGTTCTGTCGGTCTGCTCAATCCCGAATGCAATGTACAGTTTGGAGAGGGAGGCGCAGGGACTTTTTCGGACGGCAAGCTTACAACCGGTATCAAAGATAAACGCATTGAATGGGTATTGGAAAAATTAGTTGAGTTTGGCGCACCGGAAGAAATACTATACCTTGCGAAACCCCATATCGGTACGGACAGGCTTATTGATGTTGTAAAGAATCTTCGGGAAAAGGTTATTGAATACGGCGGAGAGGTTATTTTTAACGCACGGTTCTGCGGCTTTGAAACGGACGGCAACTCTATAACAGAAGTCCGTTATGTACACGAAAAATGCATTCATACCATAGATACGGACAATCTTATACTTGCAACCGGACATAGTGCCAGAGATGTTTTTGAAATGCTCTATGATAATAATATCAGGCTTTCGCAGAAGAATTTTTCAGTAGGAGTCAGAATCGAACACAGACGGCAGGATATTGACAAGGCTATGTACGGGGACTTTTCCGGACATAAGGCTTTGAAAGCCGCTGACTATAAGCTGGCGGTACATCTTCCCAACGGCAGGACGTTATATACATTCTGTATGTGTCCGGGCGGAGAGGTTATACCGGCATCTTCCGAAGAAAAACGCCTTGCGGTTAACGGAATGAGTTGTTTTGCACGTAACGCCGAAAACTCCAACAGTGCATTGCTTGTGGGAATAAGTTCGGAAGACTATAACAGTCCGCACCCGTTGGCTGGAATGTACTTTCAGCGTGAACTTGAGGAAAAAGCCTTTACAGCAGGCGGAGGGAATTATTCAGCTCCGGTAACGCTTGTCGGGGATTTCCTCGAAAACCGATTGTCCGAAAGTTTCGGCAGTATAAAACCGTCATACCGTCCGGCTGTAAAGTTTGCCCGTCCCGAAAGTTATCTGCCGGACTTTGTCTGTGAAACGCTTCGTCAGGGCATACTTGAAATGGGAAAGAAAATAAAAGGTTTTGACAATCCCGAAGCTGTCCTGACAGGTATCGAAAGCCGAAGCAGTTCGCCTGTAAGGGTCGACAGAAACCAAAATATGCAGTCCGTAACGCTTGACGGACTTTTTCCGTGCGGAGAGGGAGCAGGTTATGCAGGCGGCATAATGTCGGCGGCGGTTGACGGAATGAAATGCGCTGAATCCATAATAAAAAATCTGAGAGGAGAATATTAAATGAAAGTAAATGTAATTGGCGGCGAAATGAACAGCCACGAAATTGATGAATATATAAAATATGTCGGAAAGAAGTACTCCGGCAGACAGATTAAACAGCTTGATATTACTATTGACGGGGATTTCGTTGACTTGAAATGCTCTTTCAAGGACACGGACTTCCAACACGCATACCGTTCGGCTGACTACCTCGTGAACAGTATGGAAAAACTCAACAACGCCAAACAGGCGGAGTTTTCGGAAAAGGAATGTCACGGAATTTAAGGAGAAATTTTTAATGGATTTAACGAATATCGGAACTATCAGGGAAATAATGTCACGGCACGGATTCAGCTTTTCCAAAGGGCTGGGACAGAACTTTATAATAAATCCGGAAATATGTCCCAGAATCGCCGAAAACGGCAACGCAAAAAAAGGCTTCGGCATACTGGAAATCGGTACGGGCGTGGGAGTGCTTACGGCTGAACTTGCCCGCCGTGCGGACAAGGTAACGGCAATTGAAATTGATAAAAGGCTTCTGCCTGTACTTGACGAAACGCTTGCGGAGTTTGACAACATAAAAATCATAAATCAGGACGTTATGAAAGCTGATTTGCAGAAAATTATAGCAGAGGAATTTGACGGACTGAAAGTAGCAGTTTGTGCAAATCTGCCGTATTATATAACTTCGCCTGTAATAATGCTGCTGCTTGAAAGCCGTCTGCCGATTGAGTCAATAACCGTTATGGTACAGAAAGAAGCCGCTCAGCGTTTATGTGCGGAAGTCGGCACGAGAGAGTCGGGAGCGATTACAGTCGGAGTAAACTATTACGGCACTGTAAAACAGCTTTTCGGAGTATCAAGGGGGAATTTTATGCCGTCCCCGAACGTTGATTCAGCAGTCATAAGAATTGACCTCCACCGGAATTACAGGCTTGACCCTGACGGAGAAAATTTCTTTTTCAAAGTTGTCAGAGCCGGATTTTCCCAAAGGAGAAAGACTGTTGCAAATACTCTTTCGTCGCAGTTGGGGACGCCCAAAGAACCAATTTAT
>CAMWRL010000192.1 GCA_947176685.1 uncultured Ruminococcus sp.
AAGCAGTATTCCGCATACGAGATCTAGTACGGTCACGTGGGCTCGGAGATGTGGATAAGTGACAGGGTTTTATAAAATGGCATTTAAGTACCCCTAATCGAAATAAGTACCCCTAAAAAAGGAAGTGTATAACAAATGACAAATATAGCCATTTGCGGTGCCAACGGCAAAATGGGTAAAACTATTTACAACTGTATCAGGGAACGTGACAACTGTACTGTTGTTGCGGGAATAGACCTGTATACAGAACAGTATGCGGACTTTCCGATAGTTGCCGCACCGTCCGAACTCCCCGTTAAACCGGACGTTATTATAGATTTTTCCAATCCGGCTTCGCTGGACGGACTTCTTGAATACTGTCTCACAACAGGTACGCCGATTGTTGTAGCTTCAACGGGTTACAGCGATGAGCAGATTCAGAAAATCAAGTCCGCCGCAAACCAGATACCAGTATTTTTCACATTCAATATGTCACTGGGAATAAATCTCCTCGTTGAGCTTGCAAAGAAAGCCGCAGGCGTACTCGGCGACCAGTTTGACATTGAGATAGTGGAGAAGCATCATAACCAGAAAATCGACGCTCCGAGCGGTACGGCAATAATGCTTGCCAACGCCATAAACGAAACTCTTGACAACTCAAAGCACTATGTTTATGACAGGCATTCACGCCGTCAGAAACGTGAAAAGTCCGAAATCGGTATGCACGCAATAAGAGGCGGTACAATAGTAGGCGAACACGATGTTATATTTGCCGGTCACGACGAGGTTATAACACTGTCTCATTCTGCCGCTTCAAAGACCGTTTTTGCAGAGGGTTCAATAAATGCCGCAGTTTTCCTCAAAGACCAGCCGGCAGGACTTTACAATATGGGTATGCTGATATGACAATCGAAGAAGTACGTGAGATGTTCCGCAACGACCGTTACGCTACGGAAACAGGTGCGGTTATAGACGAAATCGGCGACCATTACGCAAAAGTCAGCCTTACTGTTACCGAACACCATAAAAACGCAGTCGGCGGAATAATGGGCGGAGTGTATTTCACATTGGCGGACTTTGCATTTGCAGTCGCTTCAAACTGGCAGAAAGCCGGAACGGTTTCAATAAATTCGGATATATCTTTTATCGGAGTGCCGAAAACTGACCGCATTATTGCCGAAACTGCTTTAATCAAAAACGGCAGGTCTACCTGCTGTTATAACGTAAGTGTTACTGACGATATAGGTACACCAGTTGCGGCAGTGAAAATTGTCGGATTCCACAAATAACAGGGGACATTACGTCCCCTTTTTTTATTCGTTTTCGGAAAGGTAAATTGAAAGTCTGCTCTGCATAGTTTCGGCGCACTGCTCTGCGGAAGTCTGTCCGTTGAAAAAGCGGTCAAATTCCTCGTAAGCTATATTATAGAAATCTTCTCCGGGATATATGCCGGATTTCTGCGGAACTGCCTGTTCAATAAGTGCGTTGACTGCTGAAATAATTTTATCGTCAACATATCCGATTTTTGAAGGTTTGTCGCCGTCGCCGTAATAATATATATATCCTGTATAGTCTTCAAAGCCTTCGTCATATTTATTATCCTGCGGACGTTTGTCATATTCTGCCTTGATTTCGAGACCGCTTTTTGTTACCGGAAATCCAAAGAAACCGTTACCAGACTTATATTCACTGTAAAGTTCGTCGCTTATCATACCGCTTATAAAGTTCCACGCCAAATCCTGTTTTTCGGAAGTCGTAGTTATGGAATAGCCGTCGATTCCGCCGAAACTAAACGTTACCGGAGTATTGTTATTGCCTATGTCCCCTAAAATTCTTATTGGTTCGCCGCCGAACTCGCCTTGTGTAAGCCAGAGATAGCTATGGTAACTGGTTATATATGCATTATTGAATACTGCGAGGTCATCAATAAATTGTCTTTGCTGCATTTTGAATGAATAAGCTGATTCCTCGTCTGTCGGGGGCGTCCAGTCGTCAGGGTCAACGTATTCCGGTTCAACATCAATAACGTCTGCACCGTTGCAGTAATTTAGATAACGGATAAATTCGTCATTATTGAAATTGCAGGTATTGTTTTCAAAGTCCGCCCAGTTGCACCAGTTGTAACAACTAAGCCGTCTGTATTTTGTATCATATTCGCCGTCAGTGTAGTTTTGCCACCAGTCTATGCCCACGCCGTCCGGAAGATTTTCGACAATATCCATATAGGAATTGAAATCCCACGTTTCAATGTCCTTGACAAACTTTTCCTTTGCGGTATATCTGAGGTCAAGCGAAAAAACATTGGGTAGTACATACAGACCGCCGTCAATTTCAAGGGCATTTATTACACTTGGAATAAAGCTGTCACGGGAAAGATTTTTGTCGCTGTCGATAAAGTCATACAGATTGCATATGATACTCTGCTTGTAAAGGTTTGCAGAGCCGAAATTTCCGCTCATATCCTCCATTAAAAGCACGTCCGGAAGACTGCCGTCAAGCATATCCTTTGCGAAAGATTCATTGCCTTTTTCGTCTTCGTATAACTTTATGTCAACCTGCATATTGTCGTGGGAATCATTGAATACATCAACATAGTCTTTAAGGGTATAATTTTCATATCTTGCGCCTACGGTTATATGCGGAATGCTTTCATATTCCTCCCGTGTACACTGCGTATAGGTGCGTATTTTAACGCTGAAATCACTGTACTTGTTTTCTATAACCGTGAATCTTCTGTCATCGCCCATAACAAAGCCCTGAATATTGTCCGAACCCAGACCCGAATAATTAATGCTGAAAAGCGGCTCAATCGCCGAGTTGTCCTCACGTATGCCGTATATTGTGCTTCGGGAACGCAGAAACATTGAGTATTCGCCCGTTCCGGCGGTAATATTGTCCTGAATGCTCTCCCCGAAATCATATGTAACTGAGAAGTTTCCGATTTTTCCGTCCGCATTTACCGGACGTATCTGTAATTTATCGTCATTTATAACCGCACATACAAGTGAACCGTCCCTGTTGTGACCGACTGCTTCAACAGAGCCGTCGTCTGCGGAGAGTTCGCCTATATAAGAGCCGTCCGTCCGGAAAATATAGTAAGTGCCGTTAATGCTTGCGATAAGAATATTGCCGTCAGAAACGGTTTCCTGAATAATTACGGACTTGTCCGGAGTCTCCGGAAACTCCCCGACTGTTACAGAATTTAATAACTTTCCGTCAATGGAGTATGTGTTGATTTTAAAACTGTATTCCGCAACAGCGTCATATTTAGCCTCATTGTAGTCCTCTGAATACGGGTCGGGGTCTGGCAAATCCCCGTAGTCAGCATCGACGAAAAACTCCACAACCATACCGTTGTCGGCAACGTCAATATTATATGACACGCCTATGTCAAAGTCCGGGATTTCGATTTTTTCATACTTCTGGAAAATTCTGTCAGTTTTCCAGAACTCCGG
This sequence comes from uncultured Ruminococcus sp., assembly GCA_947176685.1. Classification (GTDB taxonomy): domain Bacteria; phylum Bacillota; class Clostridia; order Oscillospirales; family Ruminococcaceae; genus Ruminococcus. Next base: position 3,435 of record CAMWRL010000192.1, read on the forward strand.
AACAGTCGCACCTGCTCCGAGAATGAAGTAATCGTTTCCGGAGTTGTACGGGTTGAAACAGTAAATTTGATTAAGACCGTCCGGAATGTTTACAGACTCTTTTTTGTACGCAATGCCGGACAGCTTTTCGGCGGCGTAGGACTTCGGAATGTCCGGAATGTTGTCCGTTTCAGAAGTGTTTTTTCTGCTGTTGCACGAAACCGCACACAACAGAATCGTGGTGATTAAAATTATTTTTTTCATAGTATGAACCTCCTTTTATATACAAGTGATTTTAACTGCATAAAAAAGACGATTTTTTCTGAAAATTCAGCGAACTATCTAAAAAACAACACTGGTTGTTGTGCATAGTAACGATTTTGAGT
>CAMWRL010000193.1 GCA_947176685.1 uncultured Ruminococcus sp.
TTCAAATACCAGAACCACTACAAACGGAACAGTTGCACCGGGACAAGAAACAAATACTACTACCACAATAACAGATACAGATACTGAAACTACAACAACAACAACAGGTACTGAAACCGAAACTACTACTAATACTTCCAGAACTACCACTTCACGTACAACCACTACAAGAACTACAACATCCAGAACTACTTCAAAATCCAACAGCACTACATCTCCTAAGACTGGCGTAACTGATATGAGTATGACAATACTCCTTATGGCTATTGCTACAGGTACTGCATTCATTTCACGCTCAAAGAAGAAAGATGACCAGTAATTAAAAATTTCCCTCTCACTCAGGTGAGAGGGATTTTTTTGTGCAGTTATGCATAAAATGGGTTGAAGTCCTGATAAAATTATGTTATAATTAGAAAAATGATATTTTTTATGCAAAGGAGAAAGCTTTTTATGAACATAGAAGTTACAAGAATCAATGAAGAAATATCCAGAAATCCGGAAAATTATGTTCTTTCAGCCAACGAGGACTATTTATACAGAATCAGAAAGATTGTTGATGATATAATTCTGCATCAGAATGAACGTCCGGTTATAGTACTTGCAGGTCCTTCGGGTTCGGGAAAGACCACAACTGCACTTACAATCGGAAAAATTCTCACTGAATCCGGACACAGAACGCATACAATTTCTATGGACAATTATTTCTGTTCACTTACCGAAGAAGAAAAACGTCTTTCGGTACTGGGAAAAATGGACTTGGAATCGCCTGTGCGTGTTGACAAAGACTTGCTGAACGACCATATTCAGAAAATCGGCAGGGGCGAGACTGTCGGAATACCAAAGTATAATTTCGGCACTTCCTCCCGTGAACCCGACAGCGTACCATTACACCGTCAGCACGGCGAACTCGTTATTTTTGAGGGCATTCACGCACTCAATCCGGACGTTATAACAGTTCCGGACAGTCAGATTTGTAAAATTTATGTCAGTGTCCGGACACGTATTACCTGTGGTGACATAATCCTGCACCCTTCCAAAATCCGCCTTATGCGCCGTATGATTAGGGACAGCAAATTCCGTCAGCGTTCGCTCCGTGATACTATGAATATGTTCGCAAGCGTGGAACAGGGCGAAAACAAGTATATTATGCCCTATAAATACCGTTCTGACTATGATGTTGATACGTTCGTACCGTACGAACTGAGTTTATATCGTGACAGTCTGCTTGAAAAACTCCGTGAAATGAATGACGTTCCGGAGCTTGCGGACGTTACTGAAGTAATGGCTAATCTCCTGCCCGTTGATAATGAAATTGTTCCGGTCAACTCTATGGTGCGTGAGTTTGTAGGAGACGGCGAATTTAATTAAAACAGTTCTCTTACATCATTGACTGTAAACGACGGCTGTAATGCAAGGTTTATTCCGTAAGCTATAAGCTGTGAGGAACGTTCAACAAGACGGTCTATTTCACGGGAAGTAACCATCATATTCGGGAAACTCTCTGTTTCGCTGTCTGTGAAGTTTCTTATAATAGTGTGAGTGTCAATTACGGTCGGCACGCCTATCGCCGTCACTGGTACGCCCAGAAGCTTTTCAGAAAGTTCTTTCCGTGCATTGGCAACGCCGCTTCCGGGTGAAATCCCAGAATCCGAAATCTGTATAGTAGTTCCAAGACGGCTCACATCTGAACACGCCAAAGCGTCAACAACAATTATTCCGGCTGGTTTTATCGTACTGCATACAGCACTGATTATTTCGGCTGATTCAATTCCGGTCTGTCCGAGTACCCCTCCCGCAAACGTACTCACACGCCGCAGTGATTTCAGAAAACTGTCTGTATTGTTCAGCTCTTTTTCAAGATGCCGTGTCGCAAGGACTTTGGAAGAAACCATTACCCCCAATGCGTCCGGAGTTATATCACGGTTGCCAAGTCCCACAACCATTATATCACCGTCAGGAATGAATTTACGGATTTCCTCAGCAAGTTCGTGAATCATATCTTCGCAGCTTTCGGAAAACTCAATAAGGTTATGCCCCTCCAGAGTAACATAACGTCCCTTGCTTTTGCCGAGACTTTCGCTGTAGCTGTCGTCGTCGAGGGTTATTTCCGTTATGCTGAAAATTCCGTCATGTGTCCGTATGTGAATGTTGTCGGAAAGGTTATCCGGAAAACTCTCTATTGCAAGGTCTGTACGTGCAATCATTTTAAAAAACCTCCTTGTTGTGCAATGTGCTTGATTTGTGGACAAAAATTTGTTATATTATTGCTGATTTTGCCTATTGCAAAATCCGTCAGAAAATGTTATAATTATTATTGTCTCAGTAGGACAGGTGTGCGTTGCATCTGTCGCAGTGCGTGAATTTTTTGCGTACTTATTATCTGTAATATGCGGACTTTTATACGGTCTGTCGGGGAGGTGTAAAAAATGCCAAACATTAAATCTGCTAAGAAGAGAGTTAAGGTTAATGCAACTAAGGCTGCTGCTAACAAGGCCAGAAAGTCAAACCTCAAAACTGTTCTCAAGGCTGCTGATAACGCTGTTGATAACAAGGAAGAAGCTATCAGAGTAGCAATAAAGAAGGTTGACCAGGCTTGCGCTAAGGGTCTTATGCACAAAAACAAGGCTGCAAGAAAGAAGTCTCAGCTTGCTAAGAAGCTCAATGCTGCCGGTTGATTCCTTTTAATAAAACAAAAATATTCCCTGCCGACAACTCACGGTCAGCAGGGATTTTTTTATTATTGGTCAAGTGCGTTGTTGAGTTTTTCAGAAGTTATCGGCAGGTCATCTTCGGACAGTATCTGGAGGTCTATCATCTGGATAGCCAGAGCGTCCATAGTAGTCAAGCCACCTCCGACATCAACTATATCTGCATTAAGTACCTGTTTTTCAGTGAGTTTATATTCGTCAGGATTTGAAAGGCTCTGCATAATCAGTACAGCATCGGCTATACTTACCTTGCCGTCACCGTTTGCGTCACCGTAAACAACATCGTCCGGAACAGTAGTATTTTCGCCGTCAAGTGCCACAAAATTATATTTATACTTTTCTGCATATGTCTGTACGGCTGAACCAGTATAACCATAGATAACTGTTTCTTTAGTGCCGCCTAAGTAACCATATTCGCTAAGTTGGCATTCAGGATTTAATACAGTTATCTTTTTAAGGCTTGTACAGCCTGAAAAAACATTTATACCAAAACTTTTAACTTTTTCAGGTATTGTTACTTCTTTAAGTGATTCACAGCCATTAAATGCTTCATATAGTATTGTTTCCAGATTTTCAGACAATTTAACAGTTTCAAGACCGGTGCAATTTTCAAGTACTTCACGACCTATGTTTTCTACCGTATCCGGCATAATAAATTCAGTCAGGCTTTCACACTCCCTAAAAGAATAAGCTTCTATACTCCTTAAAGTGTCCGGCAGTATTATTTTCTGGAGTTTTTTACAGCCTTCAAATGCGTATTCTTTTATTGCTGTTAAATCGTCTGCAAAAGATACACTTTCCAGACTGGTACAATAATAGAAAGTATATTCTCCGATAGTCTTTATATTTTTCGGAAGCGAAACACTTGTAAGTGAACTGCAACCCCAGAAAACACCACTTGCCATAGATGTAAGACTTTCCGGAAGTACAAGAGAACCGGGCAGGTTTGTACAGCCTTTGAAAGCATAAGCATCGATTTTTTTCAGATTAGCAGGCAATGTTACAGAAGTGAGTGCAGTACAATCACTAAATGAACCCCAGCCAATAACAGTAAC
>CAMWRL010000194.1 GCA_947176685.1 uncultured Ruminococcus sp.
TAGAGCATACGCCTTTTAAGCGTAGGGTCGAGGGTTCAAGTCCCTCATGTCTCACTCACATTCAGAAAGTCCGGTTGATTCGGACTTTTTTGTTTATGCAGAAAAGGGGGGTTATGAAACGCTTTGTGCTGATAATAATATTTGTTGCATTGTTGGGGAAAAGCGTGGCAGAAGCTTACAGTATAAATAAGTTCTATCATAATATCGAAGCCGTTGCGGAATCCGAAAGCAGTATAGAACAGATACAGATTATAAACTATACTCCCGATGGTGCTAAAAAAAATATAATCGGAACTGAAAAATACAATGACTGTATAGAATTTTTGCAATCACTGAAAGTGAAACATTGCGATAACAAAGATTTATACGGTACTTCAAAGCAAATTGTCATAAAGTATAACGATACAGAATTAAGCGTTTTATTTATGGGAAAGTATATAATTTACGATAACATATATTATACAATCGAAAACTACAGCGGACTTGACAATATACTTGACTTATAGTTTCCGTATTGATGTCACAAAATGATTGAAAAGCCTAAATCGCTCAAAGAAAAATAATGAAAGTTCCTGTAACAGCTTTAATTTATATTCACATGTACTGAATGTATGGTATATTTATGCTTGACAACGACAAAAAAGGCTGTAAGCGTTAATTGCTTACAGCCTTTAAAATTTATGTATTTTTCAAATCGGATATGTTGTCAAGGCAACACCACTAAACTTATTTTACAACCCCGATACCCCAAATGGTAAATTCAGTGCCTGCATTTTCAACGTTGATAGAAACGTTCAAATCGCCTGAACTGTTCTGAATATAGGCAACATCAGCTTCGGGACCGCCCCAGGCATAGAGCTTGTTTCCGCTGATTTTGGAGGTCTTACCGTTTACCGTAACATTAATATTACCAAAATTTGCATCGTCTTTTGCGCTGTATACAATAAAGATACCCTTACCCTTTGTTGAGAAAGTGATTGGAGTATCTCCGCTTCCTGAGGCGTGTTTCAAGGTATACGGCAGAGTTGCATAACCGCTGTTTGTCTGGGTAAATGAACCCGAATTAAAATTCGTCTGTTCGTTCAGCGAAACAATCGAACCTGTGGAATATTCTGTTCCGTAGACTGTTGACGTTGGAATTGTATAGCTTTCTGACTTGTTGACTGTTTTCAGAGCCTGTCTGTAGAAATAGGCGATAGAATCGGAAATCAAAGCATTGCCTTTCTCGTGGGGATGATATTCGTCAGTATAGTAGTCGTCCGTGGTAAGAAGTCCGCTGTTAAAGGCATTTGTAAGTGCATTATCCATACTGATTATTGGCAGATTGTAATTTTTTCCGATAGCAACCATTTGCTCCTGCATAGAATATCCGCCCTTTGCACGGTTGATAATAAGAATTACTGCCGGATTATTTGGTTGTGAAAGACACTTTTTAACAAGACTTTCATAGCCTTTTTTGTAGATTTCTTCGGGATGGTCGTTGACAGAAAATTCAATGAAAATCACATCGGGATTTGCGTCAAGTATATCATTCTGCGCACGCATAAGTCCCACAACAGAAGATGTTCCGGATAAACCTGCGTTTATCATTGAAACATTGTTTCCTGTACCGAAAGTATCTGCAAAATACTTGTATGAACGGCTTGCATAACAAGTATCTGTTCTTCCGCCCTCGGTGATTGAACCGCCTATATATGCCAAAGTCACATTTTTGCCATTCTGCACCTTTTCGATTTTTTCACGGATTCTTGCAGTGTTTCCTATCTGATAAATTGCATCGGAATAAAATTTCTGCATTTCGGGTGAAGCTGTTTCCTGATATGTATCCCATTGATTTGACTCCGGAGGAGTTACAGATTCAGTCGGGAATTTTGCTATTTTTCCAAGAAGAAAATCCTGAAGCAGTACAAGGTCAGTTTTGTCAAAAGCTCCGCTTTGATTTACGTCTGCCGCAATCTGAGCTGATGTACTGTCAAAACCGTCTATATAGCCTTTTCTTGCAAGCACAAGGTCAAAACAGTCAACTGCTCCGTCAGAATTAATATCTCCGAGGATAATTTTCTGAGAGCCTGCGCCGAGGATTCCTGTTCCGCCGACAGCTCCTATTGCTTCATCAAGGTAGAAGCTGTTAGTACTGTCTTCTGTTTCGATATAGAGGTACATATTAGTTGCGTCAGACGGAATTGTAAAGTTTGAATTTGCAAGCTGAACCCATTCGCCCTTGATAGCCGTAGACTCTGCAATTTTAGTGTACTGAGTATCTCCGTTTCCGTCAACATACTGTAATTTCATAAAGAATGTATCAGTAGCATTGCCGGATTTATATTTGACATTTGCGCTGAAGCTGTACTCATTGCCGGGCTTAAAAACGGAAGTACTGAGTGATTTCTGCGCTCCGTTCCAAGCTGCCGTTCTGTCTGAAACGTAAAGAGAATTGCTGCCGACATATGCGGTCTGACTGTTTGAAGCAACTTTCGCTGCGCCTCTTCCTGTCCAGCCCTCTGAATCGTTTTCAAAACCGTTGTTGAAATACCAGCCGAGACTGTTCGGCTTGACTTCGGTCGGCTGATTCCAGTCGGCACGCTCATAATCGAAGAAGTCAATATCAGCATAACCTCCGGTTGTTTTTGTAGCATAGCTGTAAATGGCACTTCTGTAACCCGTGAACAGCTTCAAATCATAGCTCATACTCAGTTCGTTTCCAATTTTAGTCCAGTTGCTGCCGTCATAGGAATAGTAGAAATTTGCCTTGTCAAGGTTATATGAGATATTCAAATCGCTGTCAACGTCATTAAATTTGAAATCTGCTTTAAGGTAAATTTCGTTGCCGCTGAGATTAGTTTCCTCGATAATTTTATTGTAGCTGTCCGCAACATCGCCGCCGCTTGCCGCAATGCCGTTTTCAGCCATATAAATCTTTTTTGAGCCATCGTCCGCAACGTAAACTCCTACATTTCCATATTTATATTGAAAAGCGGAAAGACCTGCATAGTCGCCGACCTTCATATTGGACGTATCAAGCTTTATAACGCTGCTGCAAGCTGGACCCTCAGTCCGCTGGGTGAGGGTATTTCTTGCATTAAGAACATTTGTTGCAAGAGTTTTATTTTTCAGTCTTAAATATCCTTTACGTTCGGTTACTGACCAGGCTGTATTGTCGGGATTGTGGTTCCACTGCCATTCAAGAGCAAGATTGTTTGAGCTGTAGCTGAAATCATCGTCAGCGGCAAGGAATGTTCCGCTATAGCTGCCGTCAACAGTAATTGTCTTGGGAACTTTTCCGTTTTTGCCCATTATAGGCCAATCGTTCTGCCACGTTACGGGAACAAGTACGGGAATACGTCCGACTGCGCCGTGGTCTTCAAAAACAAGTCCGTACCATTTGCCGTCAGGAGTATCTACAATACCGCCTTGAGCCGCACCGTCTGAGTTAAGAATAGTTTTTCCCTCATAAGAGCCGAGAATATCCTTACTTCTGTAGCAAAGCTCTATTCTGCCGCTGTTGCTTGGCCAGGCAATAAGGAATATGTAGTAGTAGTCTCCGATTTTCTGAATATGTGAGCCTTCGCCGCTGAGACCGTCAAGACCCGTTGAAAAAAGCTCTTTATCAGCTCCTCCAGACTTGAAACCCGTCATTTCAGCGTTAAGCTCCTTGATTTTAATAGTTCCGCCTGCTCCGTAGACAAGATAGTTTCTGCCGTCATCGTCAAAAAAGAGCGAAGCGTCATGATACAT
>CAMWRL010000195.1 GCA_947176685.1 uncultured Ruminococcus sp.
GAAATATAATTTTAAGCCATAGCATTTTTTGGTTTCGCAATCATAAGTGCTGTGGCTTTTTTTATCATAATCTTTTCAAGGAGACAGAAAGTGAAACTCTATATTATTATAACTATGATTATAAGTACTGTTATATTCTGGCTTATAATGCTTGTTGCTTTTATTTATGCCCTTTCCCTCAAAAAAAGAGACTATGACAACTATAAAGATAATGACTTGTATGGCAGACTATGTATGTTATTCAATCTGATATGCGGATTTCTGCTGTTTGAAGTTTTTTCGTTCAGCATTGGCGTGTATATCAAATCAATAATAATGAATATTATTTTACACTTTCCGGCTTGGTATGTCTCAATGTGGACTGCGCAATGGATTTTTCCACGCATAGTAAACCGTCTTGTTGGAGTTTTCGTCAAGCCTGACAAATAAATTTATATTATAGCTCGAAAGTTTTTTTATCAGATTCTTTCGGGCTAAGAGTATCGCTTTTTATGGTTTTTATATTGTTGAGGAGAGACTAATTAATATGTTTTTCTTGATTTTTGTGCTTCTATAGTGTATAATGAAGACAAGATTTAAAACAGAAAGGTCGCATGATTGTATCATGCAGGATTGCTATGAAAAAAATAAAATTATTTAAAAAAATTACAACAGCCGTTATGACACAGATGTTACTGGTATTTTCGATGCCTGTTGTTGCAGTCGGACAGTCTGATTTGGCAGAAACTTCCGAAGTACAGCTGAATAATATTGTACTCTTTGCACAGTCCGACTCCCTTTCGTCATCAAATTTTATGGATAATCGGACTGAAGACATTATTTCTATGTGTAACGCTACTGATACGTGTCATTCATTATCGGGATATATTGATAAAATTTCATACGGAAAAATGCATATAACCAGTTATTTTCCGCAAATGAAAGACGGTATAATAACGCCGTATATACTTTCTTCTGACGAAACTACATATTCAACCTGTTCACAAATTGCAGTGGAGATACTTCAAAATATTGATATTCCGAATGATACACCAATGGACGGAAATTCCGATGGAATCATTGATAACATTATCCTTGTCGTTGACGGTAAGGCTGTTGACATAAGTTCTCCAATATGGCCAAGAGCATTTACTATGAACGGAATAAAAATCAATGGACTTTCAGTAAACAGGGTGAATATTCAAAACAGTACACAGCTTTTTGAAAATCAGATTACAGGCGCAGAAGGCGTACTGTGTCATGAATTTTTGCATTCTTTAGGCTATCCCGATTTGTATCGCAATAACCGGACGGGAACACCTGTCGGACTGTGGGATATTATGGCATCTGATTCTGTATTTTTGCAGTATCCGCTTGCATACCACAGAGCAGCGGTTTCCGGCTGGCTGGAGTCTGAGGAGATTACAACAAGCGGAACATATACACTTTCTTCGGTTTCTTCCGACAGCGGAAATCGTCTTTACCTGCTCAAAACACCGCTTTCCGATACAGAATTTTTTGCTGTTGAATACAGACAGCAGGGTGAACGCTATTCAGATGAAATGGATGTGAAAATATATGGAACAGGTCTGGTTGTTTATCGAGTGAATACGGAAGTTGACGGAAACTTCAAAGAAAATAAAGATGAAATATATGTTTTTCGTCCGGAAGAAACTGCACTGGACGCAGGAGAAGGCAATCTTTTTTCTTCTAACTATGGCGGTGAAAACGCTCCCGATTCAGTTGGTTCTTTAGACCCAAATGCCGATATTACCGACGGAGCGGTTGTCTATTCCAACGGAACAAACAGCGGTATCAGGATAAGCAATATTACGATGAATGATGAATCTTTGACCTTTTCTGTTGAATTTGCAGATGTCTCCAACGCAGAATTATGGGAAAGCATAAGCAGCGAAAATTTGGAAACTTACAAGCCTTATCAGTTGGCAACGTCAGAAGACGGTACAGTATACCTGATTGCGTCTGATGATTCATATGCTATGCTTTATAAATTTGACGGCAGAGAACTGATAAAACTTGGACAGTCTCTCGGCTCTGGAAGTTATATGGATATGAATCAGCCAAGACTTGCGTTTTGTGGAAATATTCCCTATGTGTTGTATCAGGACAAGAATTTCTTTCTGCATTTATGCCGGTATGAACGTTCTTCGGGAGCTTGGACGGAGGTTTATAAGGGAACAGAACTTGCTCAATATGCCGACTTGACAGCCAACGGAAACAAAGTATATTTTACATATACAACTGGAACTTTTCCATATGCACTGCATTCTGCTTGCTATGACTCTGAAACGGAAGTTTTAACAACACTCGGCAAGAACATTGATAAAAATGTATGTAATATGTCTATAGCTGTTTTGAATGATAATCCGGTAATTGCTTACAGAGATATTAATGACGGAAACAAATCAAAACTTGCCGTTTACAATAATGGTGAATGGAATATAAAAACAATTTCGGAAACTGCCTGCGGTTCTGTGTCTATGGTATCGGACGGGAATACTGCATTGATTGCGCCCTCCGGAAGCGGAAATGCAGTGTATAAGTTTTCGGGTGAAAAAATAACATCTTATCCGTTTCCGAATACTATTTCTGAAAATGCTTTTATGCAGATGCCGATTTTAGTTAATGGTAAATGCTGTCTGGCGGTTAATACTCAGAACCCTTATGAACTGGCTTTGTATTCATTAAATGGTACGGACTGGGAAATGACAGGAAATATATTGGCAATAGATTTAGTCAATTCTTTGTCGCTTGCATACAGCGGACAAAAATTATATTGTTCCTACTTTACAAATAACGGAACATCTGTTATCAGACAGCTTAAAATCGGTACATCAGAAATGATTATGGGAGATATTAATAATGACGGTGTATTTAATATCGCAGATGTAGTAATTATGCAGAAATGGCTTTTAGCCGTACCCGATATAACACTTGTAAACTGGAAAGCCGGAGATATTTTTGACGATAACAGACTTGATGTATTTGACCTTTGTCTTATGAAGCGTATGCTGACTGAACAATAAAAATTTACCTAAAGAGAAGATACCACAAAAGTATTTATCATTCTCGGCAATAATGTACAAAAGTAATAAACTTTGTGCTTTTTATGTTGACAAAGTTTATAAAATATGATATAATACAAATAACATCACAAAAAAAGTGTACAGAAATATACAGACATATGACATGAAAAGTCATCAGGCGTGCTTTATGTACTGTTGTCTGAAATATAAAATCAACCGTACATGCGGAGAATTGAGGATGATTATGCAGCGAAGCTTAAAGTTGACAGCGTTATGTATAACCGTTGTATCGCTTCTGTTCAGCGGATGTATAAAAAAACAACAGACAACGGAAAAAGAATCCAAAGAAATTCCGGAGTTTGTTGCATTGAATGAAGTAGTAGCAGGGAGACCCGATATATACCTGATTGTGAAAGTACTTGATAACAATTATTGGAATGTTATCATAAAGGCTGTTGCTGATGCCGGACTTGATATGGACTGCAATGTATATTACAGCGGCACTTATACGGAAACTGACTGGGATGTACAGCAGCAGATTTTGCAAAACGCTGTAGATGCAGGAGCAGACGGTATTATTTTTGCACCGGATGATTCTATACGTCTGGCGGAAAATGTAAGTGAAGTTTATCGCAGTGGGATTCCGATAGTACTGGTAGATACAGTCGTTAATACTACCGATTACGGAGTCTGTTATATGACGG
>CAMWRL010000196.1 GCA_947176685.1 uncultured Ruminococcus sp.
TTATAAGATACATTCATAAAGGTTTTGTACAAGATTATAGAACTGAAATATAAATCCTATCTTGCTGAGACGAAGTTCTGACATTTTCTTTTCCTTCATATTGCAGATATTCTCTCCGTCGATTAAAATTTCTCCCTCAAAGTCCTTATCCAGTCCGCCAATCAAGTAAAGCAGAGTGGATTTACCACTACCCGAAGCTCCCATCAATGACACAAAGTCACCTTTTTCAATTTCCAGATTGACACCCTTTAAAACCTCAGTTTTAGCGGTATCCTTGCCAAACGCTTTCTTTACGCCTTTTATCTCAACCATATTCGACATATTAATTCCCTCCTGATTACTCATATTTAAGTTCCGACGCAATGTTCATCTTGTGGAGTGACCTCATCGGCGACAAACATGTAAACATCAGTACAATCCAGAATACTATTCCGGCAGTAATATATGCACTGAAGCTCACCTGAATTTCAATTGCCATATCTATGGTATCTAAAATACGTTCTATAAGGTTCATCAAAAATCTGCTTGTACAGATTGCCACAACAACCGCTGTTCCGGTAGAAATCATATTTTCAAGGAAAATCAACCGTTTAATCTGCTTCCTGTTCATAGACGTAGAATACATTACTGCATATTCCCTTCTTCTTCCCTCAAAACCGATAATCTGGTTTCCGGAAGTGCCTATCACTGTAAGTACTACGCCAAGAATCATAAGGAAAGATAAAATGCCAGTCATTGAACTGTTGCTTTCTGCGATTTGCTGTCTGTAACTTTCCTCTGTATAGAAACCTGCATTTTTATCAAGCACATAATTTTCCATTGTTTTCATAATATACTCCGGATTATCGCCCTTTACAAGAATTTGTAACGGATAATCATGGTAAACTTCTATAAACACGTCCTTGTTGATGATAAGTACGGGCATACTTGTATTATAGTTTAAAGTATTAACATATCCGGTTAAAGTAAATTCTCTGGTTATCGGGAAAATCCCGCCTGCATTCAGACTTAAATTTATTGTGTCTCCTATTTCAAAGCCGAATTTCTTTGCATATTTCTCGTTCATAACAAACTCATTTTCTTCCAGACTGTCTGGATAGTCTGGAATCATATCAAAAAATTCTTTGTTCGGAAGTGCCATCACGTCAAAATTTCCTTGCAAACGTTCGCCGTCTATGTTCAGAGTATCAAATCTCTCATACATATATTCAACTGCCGTTACTCCCTCTATATCCTTAATAAATGAATACATATACTTTTCCTGCGTTGCATTGAACATTATTACATCTGCCTTATATCCTGTATTCTGAACCATAGCGGATATTGATGTGGATATTATAAAAATCGTTACTGAAAGATAAACCGCTGTCGCACATAATACCGCACTTGAAACTGTACTTTTTTTACTACAGATTTCGGACGATGCAAGACTTGCAACAGGACTTTTCAGTTTGCTGAATAAACCGGATAAAACTTTTGACGCAATTTTCAGAACGGCAGGCATCAGCAGTGCCAACGCCAATACTATGCAGACAAGACTGATAACCAATACAGCCATTTTTCCAGTACCGAAAACATCTGCAATAATTCCGATAGTCAAAAAAATAAATCCTGCTACCGTCTGTTTCTTTGATAAGACGTATTCAGTATCTTTGTTTGCGAAAATAATATCCCTTATTGCAGTTTTTACTGCTTTGGCAAGTGAAAAAATAGGACTCACACACTCAACCAGCACCGCTCCTATAAATACCGCCACATAAGCTCATACAGATATATCATCAAAAACCGGAGTGCTGTCATCACCTAAATACAGCATAGTGTTCAGCATCGGAAATCTTATCAGACTATAAATATATGTACCGATACAAGCTCCGGCAAGACCGTATATTATATTTTCAAGTAACAAGACAAACGCTGTCAAACGGCTTGAAATGCCCAGACTGCGAAGTGTACCGATTACTGACATTCTTTCACATATGATTCTGTTGGATAAGCTTATGGTTATGAATATCACAAGCAGGAACGAAACTATAAAAATCAATACAAACAATGATGTAATCTGTGAAATAGCTTCTTTAAGTTCTTCACTGCCTGTAAGGTTTTCACATTCAACATACGGAGCATTTTTTTTCACCTTTTCAATGAACTCTTCTATTTGTGAATCGTCCTTGACATCAACATACATCTGGTCAACTTTTACTTTTTCGCCAGCGTTAAAATCGCTCATAGCCTGCATATTTACAATGGCATTACAGTTATTTCTGCTGATAAATCCGTTGTCTTCGGACAATATCTTTACCAGCTTATATTCTATTGGTTTATCGTTTTTGTCGTGAAATGTCAGTGTATCCCCTACTTTATACCCATACTTTTCCGCAAAAGTCTTACTGATTGCGGTTTCGTCGTCGGCAAGCTCAAACTTCTCCTTGAAAATTCCCATATTATAGGCACTGTCCAGATTTATACCAAAAATTCCGGCTGTTTCTGTAAAGACATAACTATAATGTTCTTTATCCCTCTTGTAAAGCTTCTCAGCACAAGTTGCAAGCTTTATTGCTTCATACTCCGGAACGCCCTCAAAGTCTTTATCATACAGCCCTCTGTCACTGCTTATACTGACATCAGTGTTTCCGATTATCTTTGTGTAAAAATTGCTGATTGCAGATGACAAAGAGTTATTCATATCAAGCATAAGATAAGCGGAAACCGCTGTAACTGTTATGCACAATATCAGCACAAGAGTACGAAAAGGTTTGGTTATTATATTTTTAACTGTATGCTTCAATATTATGTTCATTTTTTTAATTACCATCTTTTCAGTCTGTTTTCGGGTACAACGTACATACCGTCACCTTCTTTTACGCCGTACACTTCATAAAAGTCTTCCATGTTCATAAGTACGGCATTAGCACGAACCAAGTCCGGACTATGTGAATCGCTTTCCAATGCCTCTATAATGAACGTATTTTCATACAGGGAACTCCATACATTTGCATAACTTTCAAATATTTTTTTCTTGTCCTCATCAGTTTTTGCAAGCGACAGTACACATTGTATTGCACCTAAATCCGCAAGGTTTTCACCTAAAGTCTGCTCACCGTCTACATGATAAACGTCAAGTAAAGTCTGTTCATCATAAAAGGCAATCGCTTTTTTCTGAATTTCTTCATAAGCTTCACGGTCGGATTTGTCTATCCATTCGGGGTCATATACGCCGTCTGCGTTGAACTTTACTCCCATAGAATCAAAGGCGTGTGAAAGTTCATGAGCGATTACTTCACCTAATGCACCCATATTTGAATAATAGTCCCCGTCAATGTCATAAAAAGGCGAATGCATTATAGCACGAGTAATATAGATTGAATTTGCGGACGGTTCATAATATGCGTTTACTGTCTGTGAAGCCATGTTCCATTCGCTGTTGTCCGGAACTGTACCTATTTTATCAAGCATCTTCTGATATTTCCGCTTTTCAAAGTTCATATTGGTCTCAAACAGGTTTCTGCCGATTAATTCTGCATCTGAAGCCTTATGTTTATATTCTTCCTGTCCGCCAAAGTAAAAACTGATATTATCGAATTTTTTTACAAACAACGTCCGACCCTCTTCGGATAGCCAGTCCGCTTGATTTATCATATCTATGTAAGCTTTTTTTATATCCGATTCAAGTTCTGACATAGCCTTTTTATATTCATCGGTATAATAT
>CAMWRL010000197.1 GCA_947176685.1 uncultured Ruminococcus sp.
GCTTCAGAAAGATGGTCCTACTTTGGTTCTATTTTCTGTGAAATTAAAACAATAGTTTATTTTTTCAAATATATCATTTCCCTTGATTTCTATAAGCCGTGGTTTTTCGGAAAAAGTTATGAAGTGATTGGCAAATGCTCCCTTGTTGTGTTCGGCAAAGTATATTCCCAGAGACAGTGCTACGTCAATAGGTCTTGCGGAATTATCCGGACACCATGTCATAGAATTTGATGTATCTATAACTGCAACGGCGTTTTCGTTATTGTCTCCGTAAACAGGAAGGTTTTTCCACGTCACATCAAGAGAAAGTCTCTCATTTTTGTCCGGACTGCCTGTACAGCGGCGTATAATCTCGTATGGATAGAGAACTGATGTATTAAGTTTTTTATCGCCACGCTGTACTGACTGCAAATATTCCATATAACGTTCATTGTCATTCCGGATAAAAGCCTGACGGTACTTGAACATTGCACCGGACGGCTGTTTTGAGTAGTCGAAAGTATAGTCCCAAGTTCTGAGACGGTTTTCAATTATGTCTATGTACTTTCTGATTGCCGAAAGCGTCTGACGATATTTCTTGTCGTTTATGCCAAGAAGTCTTGCAAGTTTCTTTGCTGTAATTCTTGTATTTTCGGCAGAGGCGTTGACTGACGGAAGCCACTTTGCAAGAAGTGACACGTTTTCGTTATTGTTCATTGCCGCAATATCGGAATCAAGCTGTTTCTTTATTTCGGCAACGGCTTCGCTTTCGCACGGAGTGTCAAGAAGCGTCAGCAAATCGTCAAAACGTCCGTACTCCGCAACGTATGGGATATTACGCTTTACGGCTTCGGGAGCGAATGACGAAAGGGTTTTTATAGCTGTTCTGAAAAAGCGTCTTTCACCGAGACCGCCACGCACATCCCTTGCATAGAAGATTATCTTCATAGTTTTTTCGGGGTCTTCAGCATAGGAGCGTATTACTGCTCCGGAAATGTCTTTCTTGTCAGCATTTCGCATTGCTCCTGCTCTGAAAAACAGGTCAAGACAATAATTTTCCGTAGTAGAGTGCGTCAAAGCTCCGTTTTCGGTAAGTGTAAGGTTGTTTTCTTTTTTCAAAAAATCCAGCATAAAATACCTCTTTTCCGGCGGCGGCTGAAAGCCTGAGTTTACAAGGCACGTTATCATATACCCAAAATATGT
Organism: uncultured Ruminococcus sp.; assembly: GCA_947176685.1. Lineage (GTDB taxonomy): Bacteria > Bacillota > Clostridia > Oscillospirales > Ruminococcaceae > Ruminococcus. Next base: position 1,183 of record CAMWRL010000197.1, read on the forward strand.
AAAATGTTGCTGTTTGTGCCTTTCGTACACGGTTCATATAATTACTTGACAGGTAATAATCTATTGCTGTATAAACCGTTTATCTGTACGTCTTGTTTAAGCAGGAGACATACGAAAACTGCATAGGAAACTTTATATTAACACGGTTCAGTATCGGAGGCGGCGTTTAATCCGAAAATCAACCTTCCGCCTTGGTTTCCGTTTATGCTGTACGAACCGTTGTTTTTTTACAAGGTATGATTATAGTCTTTTGAGATGCAGTCGGAAAATTTCCGGATTGCCTGAATTAAAAGCTTGTTATTGCTGTACATACCTTTAGGCTTGCTATGTCGGTAAAACCTGCTGTACGGCAGGTCTTGCCCGACTGCTGTTTTTTCACGACCAGTTTTTCACGGCTTTGTACGTACCTCTAAAAAAGGCGGTCATTGTAATAACCTGACTGTTGTCGCTGTTGCGAAACATTTAATCAGTCATACGCCCATAATTCATATCACAATAAAATTTGCTGTATAAGCCGTTCCGTTTGGTATGTACTAAGTATATCACAGATTATGCAAATAATCATATAAAAAAATCTGCGAACTTGTACTTGAAAAAAATATTTTTTTCTGGTATTATTATATTATTGATTTTCGGGAGGGACTTTTTTATGGGCGGATTCTCTGAGCTGGTCAAGAACTTTGACAAGACAAGAGACTATATACGTGATTTTTTTATATACGGTTTCAAGGTGAGAGGAGATTTTGAAAAGAAAAGTCTCCGTACATATGACGATGAAAAAAGACGGGTTGAAAGCTGGATGGGCGACTATATGAAGTATGACAATTCAGTACGTGGCAAAAAAGTATCGATTGCAGTTGACAGCGGAAATATTTCCGAAAATCCTATCTATCAGGCGTACTATTCAAAAAGCTTTACTGCAAACGACATAAAACTGCATTTTTTCATTATGGACGTTCTGTACAACGGCGAAAGTCTTACTCTCAACCAGATAGCCGACAGAATCAGTGAAGATTATGAGGAAATCTTTGAAGTTCAGACGATAAGAAACAAACTTCGGGAATACACAAAAGAGGGAATTATAATTACAGACAAAAAAGGTAAAACCGCTTATTTCCGGTTGTCGGAAGATATAACGGAAGATTTTTTTGACAGATTTGACGGTCTTACGGAAGCAGTCGAATTTTTTTCGGAAACAAGTAAGTTCGGTATTATAGGAAACAGTATTCTTAAATCCGCCGGACTGAAAAATGAACTGTTCGTAATAAAGCATAACTACATAGTGCATACTTTGGAAGATATAATTATTCCGGATATTCTTTCAGCTATCGAACAGAAAAAATATATCTCTGCTGTTTCTTTCCGCAGCAAAGACGACAAAAATATGAATAACATAATTCCGATGCAGATTTTCACATCCGTACAGACCGGAAGACGTTATCTGGCAAGTTATATCCCTGTCCGGCAACGCTTCACGGCACTGAGGCTTGATTTCATAAAAAGCGTTGCTTCCGGAACGGTCTGCGATTGTTATGACAGTATATATGACAGATTTCTGTATGAAAGAAGATACTGTTTCGGAGCTTCATTCGGTTCGTGGGCAAACGCTCCTGAACTCGAAAACGTTATTATAGATTTCAGAATTGATGAAGAAACAGAGGGTTTTGTAATCGACCGCCTTGAACGTGAAAAAAGAAACGGTATTCTTGAAAAGACCGGAAAAAATTCATTCCGACTGACTGTCAGGACATATGACAGCTATGAAGTATTGCAATGGGTCAGGACTTTCACGGGTCGTATACTGTCAGTAAAAGGCGATAATACATCCGCTGTAAAACGTTTTTACAATGATATAAACCAGATGCATAATTTATACAAGGACAATCAATATGACGATATTTCATGAGATATACAGCAATTATTTCCGGATAGCGTCTGAAATTCTCAGTCTGCCGGAAATCACCGAAACCAACATAAGCAGAATTATAAACAAATACGGATTCAGAGATACAATGCTTTTTTTGCCGCAGAAATTCACCTCTCTTAACGGTGACGGCTGGGGACTGCTCAGAAAAATCAATGATAAATACGTTCCGGTAATAAAAAACAAACCTGTTTCAGTGCTTACGGAAATACAGAAACAATGGCTCAAGGCAAAGCTTGACGACTCGAAAATAAGTCTTTTCATAAATGAAGATGTTCTTTCAGTACTGAAAAAACGTCTTGAAACGGTAAAACCTCTTTACAAAAATGAACATTTCAGATATACTGACCGTTTCAGTGACGGGGACGACTTTTCGGACGGAAACTATCAGAAAAATTTCCGCACTGTCCTGAAAGCCGTCAGAAATCACGAAATACTGGAAATAACTTTCCGCAACAAAAACAACAGATCGCTGACAGGCTGTTACGTTCCGGTAAAGATGCAGTATTCCCCGAAAAATAACCG
>CAMWRL010000198.1 GCA_947176685.1 uncultured Ruminococcus sp.
CTGTGACCCTCTGCTTGTAAGGCAGATGCTCTCCCAGCTGAGCTAAACCCCCACGTAGCTTTCTTTTAGTCGTCTTGTCCCTGACGACGTATATTATTATAGCACACCTTTTTCAATTTGTCAAGGGTTTTTTGAAAAAAATTTCAGATTTTTTTGAAATAATTTTGAAAAGGCTGTATTTCGCATAAAAACCGGATAATATTTTTTATTCAGCCGATAATATCCCTGTCAAAAAGTCTTATAACTTCCATTTTCAGTGAAGCGTTGCAGGGTTTTGCAAGCATTGAGTCATCGGACAGGATTTCACCGGCACATTGTTTTGCGGCATTCATAAGTTCAACGTTGCATGAAAGGTCAGCGATTTTTAGAGGCGGCAGACCGTGCTGAGCGTTTCCGAAAAAGTCTCCTGGTCCACGAAGCTGTAAATCAGCTTCAGATATTTCAAAGCCATTGGTAGTTGAAGATATTATCTTCATACGCTTAATGCATTCTTCGGACGTATTGTCAGTGATAAGAATACAGTAACTTTCAAACTGTCCACGACCGACACGACCTCTCAACTGGTGAATCTGCGACAGTCCGAAACGTTCAGCATTTTCAATGACGATAACAGCGGCATTCGGAACGTCCACGCCGACTTCAACAACGGTTGTACAGATAAGCACATCAATCTGCTTGTCACGGAATTTCTGCATAACGTCTTCTTTTTCCTGAGCCGACATTTTTCCGTGCAGAAGCTCAACATTATATCCGTTCAAATCGCTTTTGACAGCGTTTTCAGCATATGACCTGACAGCGAATAAATCGCTTTCGCTGTCCTCAATCATTGGACACACAACATATGCCTGCCTACCTTCGTTGAGGCGGTCACGCACAAATCCGAATGCCCTGCTCCGCATTTTTCCGGTAACTGCAAACGTTTCTACAGGTTTTCTTCCTTTCGGAAGCTGTGCGATTATTGAAATATCCAAATCCCCGTAAATCATCAATGCAAGAGTTCGGGGAATAGGCGTTGCCGACATTACAAGTTTATGAGGAGTACCGCCTTTTTCAGCAAGTGCAGACCTTTGTGAAACTCCAAAACGATGCTGTTCGTCAGTAATAACTAGTCCGAGTGATTTGTATTCAACGTCTTTCTGGATAATTGCGTGTGTTCCGACAATCACATCATATTCACCGCTGGCGATTTCGCTTTTCAGGAGTGCTTTTTTCTTCGGAGTAAGCGAACCAGTCAGCAGACAGACTTTTATTCCGAATGGTTCAAGGAAACCGCACAAAGTCTTATAGTGCTGGGAAGCAAGTATTTCCGTTGGTGCCATAAGTGCGGATTGTATACCGTTCTTGGCGGCAAAACAGCATGCTATTGATGCAACGGCAGTCTTACCGCTTCCGACATCTCCCTGTAAAAGCCTGTTCATAGGCACATCATTGCACAAATCGGCTATTATTTCGGAAGACGCTTTTTTCTGGTCGTCCGTAAGTTCAAACGGCAGACACTGTATAAAATCATCAATATTTATTGCGCTGTCCATTCTGAAAGCGGTCACATTTCTGGAGTGGTTACGCATAATGGACATTCCCAATTGTAATCTGAGAAGTTCGTCAAATGCAAGCCGTCTGCGTGCCTGCTGAACTGCGGCTGCGCTGTCCGGAAAATGTATATTTTCCAGTGACCACATAAGCGGAGCAACATTATATTTCATACGGAGGTCTTCGGACAGGGTTTCAAAAGGCTTATTCCGCATTATATCAAGAGCCTGTTTCACATCTGCACGAATCATATTGACTGTAATTCCCTGAGTAAGTCTGTACATAGGCTGAATGAATCTTTTTTCATTGACATATATATATACCGGAGAACTTATCACTTTTCCGAAAAGATTTTCAGTAACTTTTCCGTACATATAATACTCGCAGCCGACTTTCAGGTACTGAAAAGCATATACATTATTATACATAACTATTTCTATATCGTCAGTACCGTCCGTTGCAACGGCTTTGCATACAACAAGCTTGTTTCTTACTGCCTGGGGGACAGACTTGTTTTTTATTTTAAGCCTGAGACAGTTGTACTCATTTATAATGGTCTGTCCTATCGGGACGTTATTATGAAAATCAAGATAATTTTTCGGAAAATGGCATATCAGTCCGTAAACCGATGTTATGCCGATTTTTTTATATTTTTCGGCTTTAGCCTGCCCTACGCCTTTAAGAACTTCAGTTCCGCTGAATAACATTTCAGACATAAATCACACCTCAGAATACAAAATCAGGGACGAACCCTGTCCGTCCCCTGAAATCAGAATAAAATTCCGTAAGATTATCGCTGTTCGCAGATAAGCTTGATAGCAGTTCTTTCTTCGCCGTCAATCTGGATATTAGCGAAAGCCGGAATACAAATGAGGTCAATACCGATAGGTGCGAGATAACCTCTTGCAATAGCAATAGCCTTGATAGCCTGATTAGCAGCACCTGCGCCTACAGCCTGAACCTCAACAGCTTTCTGTTCTCTGATAACTCCGGCAACAGCTCCGGCAACAGAATTTGGTGATGAATGTGATGAAACTTTTAAAACCTCCATGATAATGACCCTCCTGCAATTAAAATATAAAGTTACAATGTACAATTAAGTACAGATTATCGGAAAGATACCGATTGGATATATTTTATCACAAAAAAAAGAATTTGTCAATAGCAAATGCAAATAATAACATCAAAATTTTTTTGAAATCAGCGTATTATAAGACGCTGGACATTGTGAGCCTTTCCGGATTTTTCATCAAACGCAACTATCACACCACAAAGAAAACATTTCCCGTCAGCTTCTCTGAAACGTACCGGCATACGGAATCTCAGTCTGTCAACAGCCTGTTTTATGTCAACGCCCAGACAGGACTTTTCAACTCCGGTCATTCCAACGTCAGTAATATAAGCCGTGTGGTTGTCTATAACGGTTTCGTCAGCGGTCTGGACATGGGTATGTGTTCCGAAAACTCCGGTAACTTTTCCGGCAAGATAGTAACCCATAGCTTTTTTTTCGGAAGTCGCTTCTGCGTGGAAGTCTACAAAAATATTTCGGGTATCTATTTCCGGAAGCATCATATCAATTTTAGTAAAAGGATTGTCCAGCGGGTCAAGGTAAACTGTTCCCATAAGGTTGACGACAGCAACGGAATAAGCTCCCATATCAAGTATGCACACGCCCTTGCCGATACAGCCGCCCTCCGGATAGTTGGCAGGACGGATTATATAATCCTTTTCATATATATTAAGCTCGTTTCTTTGCCTGAAAGCGTGGTTTCCGGTAGTGATAACGTCCGCACCTGCTGCTATTATGCTTTCTGCCGAACTATATGTTACTCCGTTGCCCTGAGCAGAATTTTCGGCATTGACAACGGTTATATCTATATTATATGTGCGTTTTATCTGGGGGAGTTTTTCTGCCAGAAAATCACATCCGGACTTTCCGACAACATCGCCTATAAACAGTAAATTCTTCATTACAGTCTCCTTGTTATTATTTTTTGTATTCTTTTATTATAAACATATTATTCCCTATAGTCAAGAAAAAGCATATTGAATTTACAATACTCTATAGTAAACATTCAGAATCCGTGTTATAATA
>CAMWRL010000199.1 GCA_947176685.1 uncultured Ruminococcus sp.
ATTCCATACCGTGAACGTGGGATTTCAATGATTTCCGTAGCACTTGACGCTGACCCCGACCGTATCAGCAGTCTGACAGGCAGGCTCGGAAAAATCAGGGGCGTGTCTGCTAAAGCCGTCATATCCAAAAAATAAAATGGAGGTATTTTATATGTATAATCCAAAGTCACTCATAGCTGAGGAATTTATCAGCGATGAGGAAATCCGTGCTACTCTTGAGTATGCCGACCAGAATAAGAACAATATCGAACTTATAGAGCAGATTCTTGAAAAAGCCGCTCCGAAAAAAACCGGTCGTGGCGTTGAATGTGCCGGACTTACTCACCGTGAAGCAAGCGTGCTGCTTGCCTGCGATATTCCGGAAGTAACCGAAAAAATGTACGCCCTCGCCCGTGAAATAAAACAGGCTTTTTACGGAAACCGTATTGTAATGTTTGCGCCGCTGTATCTGTCCAACTATTGCGTCAACCAGTGTGTGTACTGTCCGTACCACTACCAGAACAAGGAAATCCCACGCAAAAAACTCACTCAGGAGGAAATAATTGCGGAAGTTACAGCGTTGCAGGATATGGGTCACAAACGCCTTGCAATTGAAGCAGGCGAAGACCCTGTAAACAATCCTATCGAGTACATTCTGGAGTGCATAGACACAATATACTCCATAAAACACAAAAACGGTGCTATCAGGCGTGTCAACGTCAATATTGCCGCAACTACCGTTGAAAATTACCGCCGTCTCAAAGATGTCGGAATAGGTACATATATACTGTTTCAGGAGACCTACCATAAAGAGAGTTACGAAAAACTCCATCCGGCAGGACCTAAACACAATTACGCCTACCACACCGAAGCTATGGACAGAGCTATGCAGGGCGGTATTGATGATGTCGGTCTGGGTGTGCTTTTCGGACTGGATATGTATAAATATGAATTCGCCGGACTTCTTATGCACGCCGAACATCTTGAAGCCGTTCACGGTGTAGGTCCTCATACTATAAGCGTCCCCCGTGTAAAAAGGGCGTCTGATATTGACCCGAATGTTTTCGACAACAGCATTGATGACGATACTTTCGCCAAAATAATAGCCTGTATCAGAATAGCCGTCCCGTACACGGGAATGATTATCTCTACCCGTGAAAATGAATCCTGCCGCAACAAAGTTTTAGGACTTGGTGTTTCGCAGATTTCCGGCGGCTCAAGGACTTCCGTAGGCGGTTATGCAGGATACTCCGCTGACGAAAGACCTCACGACACTGAACAGTTTGACGTATCTGACCAGCGGTCGCTTGATGAAGTAGTCAAGTGGCTTATGGATATGGACTATATACCGTCATTCTGTACAGCCTGTTACCGTGAGGGCAGAACCGGCGACAGATTTATGTCTTTGTGCAAAGTGGGACAGATTCAGAACTGCTGTCACCCCAATGCGCTTATGACATTGCAGGAATATCTTGAAGACTATGCAAGTCCCGAAACAAAAGCAGTCGGTGAAGCACTTATTTCCCGTGAAATCCACAACGTCACCAATCCCAAAGTAAAGGCTAAAGCTATTGAAAACCTCGAAGTCATAAAAAACGGAAACCGTGATTTCAGATTCTGACAAAAATAAATATTTTTTCAATTTTGGTATTGACAAAAGTCCCGAAGCGTGTTAAAATAATAAAAGCGTGGTGAAGTCACTGTATGACTTCACCTGCTATGCGCTTGTGGTGAAATTGGCAGACACGCAAGATTTTGTTTGCGTTACTACAGTGCATTTAATTTCTGCGATTGTCCGCAGTGTAAATTTGTGAATTAATGTTAAATAATAGGAGGATATAATAATGGGAAAGATAATAAAGCAAAATAACAACCTTCCAGACCCCTCAAAAAATCCTGATAAAACTGAGACATGGTCAGGAAAATATACTGCTCGTGTTACAAAAACATTCAACCAGCCAGATGGTTCTACTGTTAGAGCCACAAGAAAAATTAATAAGGATGGAAGTATAACAGATAAAGTAGAACATAGACATAAGTAATCTTATCATTGTATTTCAATTAACAGCTAAATATAAATTCAATATGCGGGTGTGGTGAAATTGGCAGACACGCAAGATTTCGTCTGCACTACTACAGTGCATTATTGTGGTGGGTGACAGAGGAAAATCATATAATAAAGTCAGCTTGGCAAATAGATATTTGGGTGGAAAAATGAATATAGTTTTATACTCTAATAAATTCGATGAATATTTAAAACATGACAATGTGATTGATTATGAAAACGAATCCATTACGGAAATGTCTGATATATTATTTCAAAAGGCAGGTAATGAACTTGATTTTATTAAGACAGCCTATGAATTTGTCAGAGATAATATTTCGCATTCAGCAGATATAAATGAAGATATAATTACATGTACTGCTTCTGAAGTTCTAAAAGCTGGTCATGGAATTTGCTTTGCTAAATCTCACTTGTTGGCAGCTTTATTACGTTGCAAATCTGTTCCAGCAGGCTTTTGTTATCAAAAGTTAATTTTAGATGATGAAACAGCACCTATACTAATTTATCACGGGCTAAATGGTGTATATATTAAAGACTATAAAAAATGGATAAGGCTTGATTCAAGAGGAAATAAAACTGGAGTGAACGCACAATTCTCAATAGACACAGAACAGCTTGCGTTTCCAATACGTCCGAAAATGGGAGAAGCTGATGGCTTTATAGTATATCCTGACCCTGATATAAAGATATTGGAAATATTGAGAAAAAACAAGACAAGGACAGAACTTTGGAATAATCTTCCCACTGAACTTGAATATGACAAATAGCATTAAATTCTATTTTGTTTGAAAGGAAAAAGTTATGGTTCGTGAAATACAATATGATGAACGGGAAGAATTATTAGAATTATATTTGTCATTACATGAAGATTCTGTTCCGGAACAATCAGAAACTTTGGAAAACGTATGGAATGAAATACTAAATGATAAAAATCATCATTTGTTGGTAAACATAATTGATGGAAAAATTGTTTCATCATGCGTATGTGTCATTATTCCTAATTTAACAAGAAGCATACGTCCATATGCTTTTATAGAAAATGTAGTTACTCTTGAAAAATACAGAGGAAACGGATATGCTACAGAATGTTTAAACTATGCAAAAAAAATTGCAGAGGCAAATAATTGTTACAAAATAATGCTTCTTACAGGTTCAAAAGATGAAAAAACACTTTCATTTTATAGAAATGCAGGCTATAACAGTGCTGATAAAACTGCATTTATACAATGGCTTAAATAATATTTTACAAGTTTAGACAGCAAAAATTTAATATGCGCCTGTGGTGAAATTGGCAGACACGCAAGATTTAGGTTCTTGTGCCGAGAGGCATGCAGGTTCGATTCCTGTCAGGCGCACCAACGGCAAAGCTGCATAATACAGCTTTGTCTTAGTTTTTATAATTTTAATTTAAAGGAGATTGTTGTTTGAATAAAAATAACAGAAATGAGATTGTAGCGTAAACGGGAGGTTTGCGAATACATTCTCACACAAACCTCCCGTTGCGTCACAACATTCAGGAGGAAAAACAATGAATAAAAATGACTATATTATCCGTTTGGAAACACCAGCCGACTACAGAAC
>CAMWRL010000200.1 GCA_947176685.1 uncultured Ruminococcus sp.
ACATACAGAAAAACTTTATTTGATTATCCGGCAACACTGTCCGCCTCCGCACTTTCAATGTTGGACTTTACGGACGTACCGTCAAGCATATTAAATAAGGCGTTGAGGAAATCATAATAGCACGTTGAAACAAGGTGTATACCGTCACCGCCTGTACATTCGTAACGAAGTGCATTTGTGTAAGGGTCGGCAACTATGGAGTAAGCGTCAAAATAATATACGTGGTTTGAACCTATTTCAGCGACCATATTTTCAAGAGCTGTATTAAAAGTCTGTATGGTGTAGTTGCTTACGAAATCCGAATCTTCTGTAACGGGAGTTATTCCTGCAACGACTATATTTATGCTTGGAACTCTGTTTCTGATTTCGTAAATAGTTTCCTTGTATCTTTGTGTGAACTCCTCGGTAGTTGAATTATTTACATCGTTCATTCCCAAAGACATATACAGAATGGACGGATTCACATAAGCTACGCTGTCAACCAGTCCCATTCCGGTGCTGAAAGTGAAATAGTCCATATTCCACATTGAAACGGATTCGGTAGCGATGTTGCGTGAAGCCGGAATAAATCCGTAGGCGTTGAAACCGTATGCGATTGAATCTCCGGCAATGGCGAGTCTGTCGTGATAGAACTGACTGTTCGGGGAATCTCCTATGTAAGAGCCTGCGGAAGGTATTGTCGTCGTAGTAGTGGTAGTGGTTTCGGCTTCTGTGACTGCGTTTGTCGGAGAGGTTACGTCAATTTCATTCTGAGGTTTTTTTGTTACGGGCGGCCATACATCATATTGAGTTACAGGCGGTTTGGTAACTTCCTTCTGCGTACCCATAGGAACGGTTATAATGTGAGTAACAGATGTATTTAAGTTGACAGAAGTTGTCATCAGCTCAACAGATACAGCAGAAACTTCCGGCTGAGAGGATAATGTATAGTCAGAACTTTCTATGACAATATCAGTATTTGTTGAGGTATCTTCTGCGGAAACTGTATTTTCAGGAGTATTTTCGATGCTGATAACAGATATATCATCGTCTTCCGGCGGGTCGCTTCCCTGACAGGATGTGCATACCGAAGCTACCGCCACAGCCGACACCATAAACGATAATATAAGCATTGCTTTTTTTATAAAACTTTTTTCCATAAATAAAGACTTCCTTTAAAAATAATTCAGTTATATTTTACCACAACAGAGCGAAAAAGTAAAGACAATTTTTGAATTTCATAAAAATACCAGTAATAGTTGACAAGTTGTTAAAACTGTACTATAATATTATTATGAAATTTTCAGAAATCGGAGTTGATTTTAATATGAATATAACTATTAATGAACTGTATGATTTAAGTCATACTGCCGCTGCTGATTATCTCAGGAAGTTCACATATCCGTGGGAAGCCCTCAGAGGTATCAGCGATTTTATTGTTGAACTCGGAAAAAGCCTCCCCGATGACGAGTACGACAACCCTTTTGAAAATGTGTGGATTCACAAAACAGCTAACGTTTATCCGACTGCTTATATAGGTTCGCCGTGCATAATAGGTGCGGAAACCGAAGTACGTCATTGTGCTTTCATAAGGGGAAGTGCGCTGGTCGGCAAAAACTGCGTTGTCGGAAACTCCGTTGAACTGAAAAACGTTATTATTTTTGACAACGTTCAGACTCCGCACTATAACTATGTAGGGGACAGCATTTTAGGATATAAGTCCCATATGGGAGCAGGCTCTGTAACTTCCAACGTCAAGTCCGACAAGACCAACGTTGTAATCAAGGGTGACGAAAAAATTGAAACCGGTATTAAAAAAATCGGTGCAATGCTCGGAGACTTTGTGGAAGTCGGCTGTAACAGCGTTCTGAATCCGGGTACTGTTATAGGCAGAAATACCAATATTTACCCGACAAGCTGTGTGCGTGGAGTTATTCCGGCAGATAGTATCTTCAAAAATGACGGTACAGTTATTGCAAAGAAATGAAAAAATTTTCCCTGTCACAATGGCAGGGAGTTTTTATGTTATTCCATATATTTCAGCGGATTTCTTGCAGCAACGGGATTTTTTCCGGCTTCTGCAAGCAAGTTGCTGTACTTTTCAAGAAGTCTGCTGTCCATATGTGCTGTGTAGTACGCCGCTGAAATCTGACTGTCTGAACCGTCATAATTATCATCAAGCAGAAAGTCAAAAAGCATTTTCAATAAGTCCTCACTGCCAGTGTAATTTTCAAAATATTTATCAATATATGCTTGTGTATCAAGGCAGCAGCTGTAAACAAGATAATTGTATAAATTTTCCTTGTTCCAGCCGTCAGCAGTGTAAGGGGGATTTTCTTTAAGATATTGTATCATATTACTGTATGGATTATTATTCATAATTGTAAATTCTCACTGTTTTTCGTGCTTTATTTTTCCGGACAGTCTGCGGTAATATTTTTCTTTGAGATTGTCTTTCCGGAAACTGTCACGGTAAGTTTCAGCCCAAAGTCCCTCAAGCGGTGTATCGGGTCTTTTTGAACAGTAGGAGCATAAAGGGTCTGGACATTTTTCTTCAAGCCATTGATTGCAGTTGTAACAAAATTCAGCGTCAAACCTGAAATAATAGAATGTATCTTTTCTGTTGCACTCCGGACAGAGTGTATCCGTTTTGTCGCAGAAACGGCTTAATTTTTTTATCCGTGACCTGTAAAGTCTGTATTTTTTCATAATTATCTTATAACAGTGAAGTACGTCAGTACCAGCGCACCTAAAATAATTCTGTACCAGCCGAATACCTTGAAATCGTGTTTTTTTATGTAGTCCATAAGGAACTTTATGACGAATACCGACACAACAAACGCTATAATCATACCGGTTGCAAGAATCATTATCTCCTGCGCTGCAAAACCGCCGTCATACTTTATAAGTTTGAGAAGGCTTGCCCCGAACATTACCGGAACAGCAAGATAAAATGTAAATTCAGCGGCGGTTGTTCTTGAAATGCCTATCAGCAAAGCACCGACTATAGTTGCGCCTGAACGTGACGTTCCGGGGAAAACAGCCGCTATCAACTGGAATACGCCTATTATCAGTGCGGCTTTATAAGTAAGGTCGTCAATTGTGTTGACCTTGGGCTTACGGGACTTGTTCCAGTTTTCGACAACTATAAACGCTATTCCGAATACTATCAACGCTATTGACACAACAACAGCATTATAAAAATGTTCGTCGAGCCAGTCATCAAAATATAGTCCCACTACAGCGGCAGGCACGCACGCAACCAGAACTTTAAACCACATCTGGAAAATGTCGGTTTTGACGTATGCTCCGAAGCCCTCTTTGCTCAACGGGTGAGGGTTGTTTTCCTTGCCGAACGGAAACAGCTTTTTCCAGAAAATAATCACTACCGCCATAATTGCTCCCAGCTGAATTACAACGTCAAACATTTTCTTGAAATCTTCCGTCATATTGAGTTTCAGAAACTCATCAACAAGAATCAGATGTCCGGTACTGCTTATCGGCAGCCATTCGGTTATACCCTCGACTATTCCCAGTACAACGGCTTTCAGTACTTCAATAAAATCCATTACAAAAAAGTCCTTTCTTTTGTTTGATATAGCTGAAATTATACCACATTATAATATATATGTCAAGTT
>CAMWRL010000201.1 GCA_947176685.1 uncultured Ruminococcus sp.
TCCATAATCTGCACAAGTTCATCATTCGGAGCGATTCCGTAAATACCCTCGTTCATTATGACAAATAATTTAAAATTGCCTGCTCCGTTGAAAACCGTTCCGGTACGGTTGACATACTTTCCGTACTCTCTGGAGTTGTTTTCGTCAATTGACATTTTTTTGCCGTCTGTAACGGAATACTTCTGCCAGTCGAAAACATACGTTTTTCCGTCTGTATCCGTACCAAACACAAAATTCTTAGTTTCGCTGGGCATATCCAGGATTTCGCCGTCCGCTGAAATCAGCGCATATCCGCCGTTGAAAGAAATAACATAATTTTCGCCGTATTCGTATATTCCGTCAATATAGTTGAAGTCCTTAAAACTTTTAAAGCCGTCTGCTTCGTGGCTGTCCAGAAGTTCACCGTCCGCACTGTAGTGACGTATTTCCGGCGATAATACTGCGTTTTCATAAAAGTCCTCATTATCGTCTTGGGGATAGTCCGTGCAGATACAGAACATAATTATAGTACCGTCATTTTTCATGCAGCAGCAGGCATCAAACGGGACTTCGTTTTTCGGAATAAGCACCGTTGCACCCTTTTCCGACATGTCCTCATTGTAGGACATTATTTTTATGCCGTCGCTTTTGGACTTGTAAATGAACTTCACTCCGTCACTGTAGAAAAGTCCCATTCGTTCGGACATATCTTCCGGAAAAGACAAGTGTTCCTGTTTGTACATAAGCTGTGTAATCTCCACGCCTGCGGGTTCGGATGAAACCTCCGGCTGACTGGTCTGAATTTTCTCCGCACAACCTGCTCCCGAAATCATAAGCAGTGCCGACATAAATATTAAAATTTTTTTCATATAAAAGTACCTCCTTAGTGCTTTTATATGTAAGTGATTTTAAAGGCACAAAAAGACGAAGTTTTCCGGAAATTTGTAGCAATCCACAAATAGAGTGTTATTATTATGTGCATTTTTTACAAACAGAAAAATTAAGAAATTCATAAGATTTTAGTCGGGACAGCATAAGAATTGTCTGTTACAATAAGCTTGACATAAGAAAAGGAGGGGTTTATAATGATATTCGTAATAATATTCGGAAAGGACGTACCAAAATGGATACTTTTGAAAACTCTGCAATCTTAGTTGTGGACGACGACCACTATATTGTAAACGCTATCGCCACTCTGCTTGAAAGGGAAGGCTACAGGATTTTCAAGGCTTATAACGGTCTTGAAGCTATTGAAAGCCTTATGCAGAATAACATACAACTTATTCTGATAGACGTAATGATGCCGAAACTTGACGGACTGTCCGCTATGATGAAAATTCGTACAACGAAAAATATTCCTATAATAGTGCTGTCTGCAAAGTCCGAGGACAGCGACAAAATTTTAGGTCTTTCAATGGGCGCGGACGACTATATTACAAAACCTTACAATCCTATGGAACTCGTTGCCCGTGTTAAGTCCAATTTAAGGCGTTATTTAAGTCTCGGAGCGGCGGACAGCAAAAGAAATTCTGACATAAAAATAGGCGGTCTTACTCTTGATATAACCGCAAAACAGCTCTATGTTGACGGCGAAGCAGTAAGACTTACGGCAACGGAGTACAAAATCACAGAATTACTTATGCGTAATGCCGGACGGGTATTTTCGGCAGAGGAAATATATTCCCACGTATGGAATGAGGACTCATATTCCGTTGAAAATACCGTAATGGTACACATACGGCATATACGTGAAAAAATTGAAATCAATCCCAGTGACCCACGCTATCTGAAAGTAGTATGGGGCATCGGGTACAAAATCGAAAAGACAGGAGGAAAATTATGAAAGGTATAGATTTCCTGCGGCAGAAGTCAACACGGTTAGTGGCATTTATAAGTGCCTGTGTGATATTTGCAGTGTGTTCGGCGGTCACTGTCAGCAAGTGGGTTGCACTTGACAATGTTTATGGCAAGTATGAGGGTATTTCCGACAAAATCAGATACAGCAACCCCGCACATGACAGTTTACAGGAACTTTTTTCTGAACTATGGTTAGTGGGTAATATGTACTTCCGTTATCTTGATGATGAGGGTAACTTTACCGGCTCAAAGGAGCTTAAAGCCTCAACCGAAACAGCACTTAAAAATTTGGGTCTTATGGACGACAAGGGCAACATAACAATAAGCGACTGCAAAGAGTTTGATTATTATATGTCGTGGGGTAAAAACTCAATTTCTACCGGCAACAGAAGTTATGATGATATATTTTATTCAGATGACTATTCACTTACCTATACTAATGGCAGTATCACACACTCTTATTTATTGGGATATTTCAATTACTATAGTTTCAAATGGTACACGACAGACTACGGAATGACTTACTATGATTTTCCGCATACGATAAAAGGTACAATGGCGGCGGCTACTTTCGACTATGACACGAAAGACCTTGAATATTATACTGACAATTTAGGCGTTAAAATCTACTATAAAAAAGACGGCTCTACACCAGTACCCACTCCGGACACAAATGGTATTGATATGTCAGTAATCTACAGCGGTATCTATGAAGACGAAAAATACTATTATGACGAATATGGAAATTTAATCGGAAATCGCTATGGAGGAATAGAAGAAGCAACAGCCCCTAACAGATATTACGACGAATACGGAAATTTAATCAGAAACTATGAAGAAACAATAGAAGAAACAATCATACCAAAGATTCCGGCAAAACTGCTTGAAAATATAGATGACAGTTCATACATCATCTACAACAGGGACAGCAATGAATGGGTTGAAGTAAAAAACTGGAACAGAAGTTTCGGAAATGAAGTCCCTCTGAAGATATGTATAACACCGTCTGACGAAATACTTCCACTTTATATTAATCTGGAAACAGAAAAACTTACGGCTGAAAAAAATATGACCACTGTACTTTTCGGAGTACTACCATTTGTTGCAGTTGCAGTACTGCTTATGGGATTCTTTGTAGTGACAAGCGGTTACGATACAAAAAAGAAAAAATTCGTCCTCAGTTCCGCTGACAATATATGGGTTGAAGTTGTCATTGCAGTCTTTACTTTAATGATTTGCGCTGCTATTCTCAGTGTAGATGCAATAGGAAGTATCAACCGTCAGCTTTACAGAAATTACAGCAACACGGCATCAGTTATGGTACCGCTGTATACAGCCGTCTGGACAATTCTCTTTGCACTTATGGTGCTTTGCCTGAACAGCATTGTAAACCGTTTCAAATGCCGGAGTTTCTGGAAAACCACATTTTTAAAGCATATATGGAAATTTGTACTGAAAATCCTGAAAGCTGTATGAAAAAAGATAAAATCCATTGCAAAAACAATTCAGGACGCAGCATTTATAAAAGATATGTCCGACAACAACATATTTGCAAGGAGATTTTTAATAAAACTTGGTTTATTAGTACTTGCCACGGTCTTTGCAGTTGCAATAAATGCGGGTGGTGAAGTATTGGTAATTATATTCGGAGTCTATATATTTGCAAGTCTCAAGGACATAAAAGCAATCACAGATTTGTCAAAACAGATTGATGACATTTACGGCGGCGAATACACTCCGAAAGAGG
>CAMWRL010000202.1 GCA_947176685.1 uncultured Ruminococcus sp.
GTATCACAATTGACGGAATACACTCGTTTTACCGTCACAGACTGCGAGTTTTAAAGCGTTCTGTCGGCAGCGCCCCGAAAGACGATTACACTGAAAGAGTGCCGTTTTCAAATATAACATACGATTTCAGCACGGTTTACGGACAAAGTTTCGGCGAACGCACTCTCACATACCAGCTTGAATTTATCTGTTTTGACAAGAAAAAAGCTCAGGACAGAATTATTGATATTCTGCGGTGGCTTCGCTGGAAAGACCGTAAAAATCTTTATGACGACCTGCTGCCTGACTATCATTTTGAAGTCCGTGAGCCTGACGTTAAATGGAACGAAAGCCACGGCGTTTACAAATTCGATTTGATTTTTAAAGCAAATCCCGAAATAGTCCCGAATAAAGGCTATCTTTTGAAAGATACTGTTTTTCCCGATGTGAACGGCGATGGACTTGTTGACGCCGTTGATTCTACAATAATTTCCGAAGCATACGCAAACATCAGTACCGGCAAGGATTCGGGACTTACTGAAGAACAGAAAAAAAGAGCCGATGCAAACTCAGACGGTTTTATTAATGCAGTGGATTCCTCGCTTGTTTCGGAATTTTACGCACTGCTTTCCACCGGACATTATTCCTGCACGCCGGAGGGTTGGACGGAGTATCTGAATGATGTTTACGGCGGAAGAAACGGAGTGATATAATGTACGAAATCACAATTGAAAACAACGGTATAACAAAGAAAATTCACGAAATAAGTCCGGAAAGTACGTGCAGACTTTCGTCCGGACAGCTTGTCGAAGAAGTCAACCAGATTCCGTCATTCAGCTTTACAATTCCTGCGTCAAATCCCTGCTATGCGGACAGTCTGAACGACAGAAAAACCATTGTTGAAATAACAAACACAATCACCGAAGAAACCGAGTTTGAGGGCGTTCTCCTCACTCATGAAACAAGTATGAGCAATTCCGGAAAACTCCGGAAATCCGCCGTCTGCGAGGGCTTTCTGGGATATTTGTGCGACACGGTTCAGCCGTATCATCACTATGAAGATGCTACGGTTACACAGTTTCTTTTTTCGCTCCTCGAAAACCACAACGCCCAGACTTCCGAAGACAAGCATATTTTTCTGGGTGAGTGCGACTTCGGCAACGACAACACCAACAGCAAAACAACCGCATACCGCAGCACTCTGGAGGAAATCAAAGTAAATCTGATTGACAGAACAGGCGGTGAAATCCGTGTCCGCAGGGTGGACGGAAAACTCGTTCTTGACTTCCTTACGCAGTACGGTGTAAAGTCTGATACTGTAATCAAACTTGCAAAAAATATGAAATCTCTCGATGTGAAAACCGATTCAACGAATATAATAACAAGGCTGATTCCGCTCGGAACACATCTGAATGACGATACCGCCGAACGTCTTACAATTGCTGAAATCAACGACGGCAAGCCGTATATCGACGATGAAAACGCAATTGAAAAGTATGGGATTATCGTCGGAACGGCTGAATTTGACGATATAACGCTTCCGGAAAATCTCATTGAGGCAGGTCGGAAATATCTTGAAAACAACAACCGCATAAAAAAAGCTTATTCGGCAGAAGTTTTGGATTTGTCGCTGATTGACAGAACTCATGAAAATCTGAAATGCGGAAATACATATCGTTTCAGAAATTCATTCATAGGACTTGACGAGGATTTAAGGCTTACAAAAAGAACTGTCGATATATACAAGCCGTTTGCGCCGAATGTAGAAATCGGCGATAAATCAGAAAAAATAACGGATGTTGCTGTTCGTACAAACAATCTTATAGAGTATGAACTTCCGAAACAGAAAAGCGAAACTCTGGCAGCGGCAAAAGCAATTGCAACAAGTCTGATAACCAGCGCAACGACCGGATATGTTGTGATACGTCCGGAAGAAATTCTGATTATGGACACGGACAATATTGAAACGGCAACAAAAGTCTGGCGTTGGAACTCCGGCGGACTGGGCTATTCAAATACCGGCTACAACGGCGAATACGGTCTTGCAGTAACAATGGACGGAGCAATTAATGCAGACTACATTACAGCAGGAACGCTCAGAGGGTGCGAAATCCTCAACGGCAACGGTACTTTTCATGTCGATGAAACCGGAAAAGTCATTGCTGACAACATCACGATTACCGGCGGAAGCATCAATATCCAGACGGATAACGAAAATTCGGACATAATTTCAATAGGTCACGAAAATTGCAGAGCTGTACTTAGTCCGTCCACTGTTTATTTCGGAAACTCTCAGACAAAACTTTCTGTTAATCTGAACTCATACGGAATTTCGGCACAGAACGGTTCAGATGATGAATCAGACAGAATTACTTTCAGCGTTACATTTGCCGATGGCACAATAAATACTAAGGGAAATATTGTGACAGGCGGAAGTATTACGTCAGCCGGAAATATTACTCTGAACGGAGCTGTTAAAGCAGCTGGAAATGTTGAAGGAAACGGAATTTACGGACAATATATCAAATCTGATGGAAATATTACCGGACAGGACATTTACGCAGATGATTTTCATTTCAAAATGAATGGAAATAATTATTCTCTCTGTACATATCTTGCTTATCTTGAAGAACGTATTGACAATCTGTGAGGTGCAATATGATAAAATTCTATGACGAAATGCCCGAAATGGAGTGTTTTTCAGGTGATACGCTTCCTGTATTTACAATTGAAGTCGATACGGAAAGTATTGCAGACTGTTCAATGGCGGTCACGGTTGCAAAGGCAAATTCTCCGGAAACTGCCGTTATACGAAAGGAATGCTCCAGAACCGATAACGGATTTCAGGTGCAGATTACAAGCAGCGATACTTCAAAGCTTAACGAAGGTGCGTATCGTCTTAATTTCCGGATGAAAGACGCAAACGGTCTGAGTTATATAAAACTTTCGGGACTTATTTATGTTCGTACAGCGACAGGAGGCTGAAAATGAACTATACTTTTAAAATCAATGACGGACTGAAATTCGGTGTAAACACTGAAAAAAATACACAGTTTGGAATGACTGCCGGAAATGCAGGAGGAACAGGCAGTGTTGTAATTCCGGACGGTATTGTGACAAGCAGTACAATAAAACATATCGAGGCAGTATCCAAGCAATGGTATATCACAAGCGACAACCGTGACAAAGATACAGTTTACATTATTAAAGAAGAGTGATAAAATATGTCCAGAGTAAGATACAGCGATTTATTAGATGGTGAAGAAGACAGCGATATACTGGGAATCATCTATAATAACAGTTCTGACGCAAAGAAGCAGAAAGTTAAAAAAATGCTTATGAAAATCATTGAAAACGAGCTTACGCCGAAACAGCGTACAGCAGTAAAGGAATATTTTTTCAACCACCTGAGTATGTCCGAAATAGCTGAAAAACAGGGAGTTTCAGTATCTGCCGTATCAGCTACAATTATCGCCGGAAAACGCAGGATATATAAATTCATGAAATATTGTATGGGATGTGACGCTTGCTGAAAAAAGGAGGAAAATTATGGCAAACACTTACAAATCAACCGACAAAACACAGCTTACAGAACA
>CAMWRL010000203.1 GCA_947176685.1 uncultured Ruminococcus sp.
TCCGAACACGGAAGTTAAGCTCATTAACGTTGATGATACTTGGTTGGTGACGACCCGGGAAAGTAGAACAGTGCCGACACAATATTCCTCCTTAGCTCAGTCGGTAGAGCACTCGGCTGTTAACCGAGTTGTCGCCCGTTCGAGCCGGGCAGGGGGAGCCAAAAGCCTGAAAGTTTAGCTTTCGGGCTTTATTTAATAGATGGTGGGAAAATGATATGGAAGAATGTAAATATATAAATCCGTCCTATAAGTGGCAGAAATTCATTGATATAGCGTTTGATAACAGCAAATATTTTAGTCTGAAGTTGTTTTTCGATTACCCGTCCAGAATCCCACCGGAATATGAAGAGATGATAAACGAGTTGACCCCTTGGCTTATTGATATTGAAACAGTGTGGGGCGATTATGAAAAAAGGTTCTATAAATGCAACTGGTTTACAAAGAAAATCATTCTCTCGGTAAAAGACATTGATATGTTTGGGAAAAAATATCCGGAAGACTTGAGTTTTTACAATGAGACAGGAATGTGGTTTGAAAACATATCACATGAGGAGCAGTCATATGTCTTTTTGCCGGAATGCAAGGTTATGGACAAGCTGAAAGAAAACGGATTCATGATATTCTGAAAAAAGCTCTTGTTTGTCAGAATTTAAATGAATAGAGGTGTTATTTGTATGTTTAATACTAATAAAGTTTTTAGTCTGCCTAAAATAATCAGATTTTTGGAAAACAGGAATTTTGAAAAATTCTATTTTGAAAATGATTATGCTTATATTTATTCTCCAAAAACAGACGAGATTATAATTGAAGCACCAAACAATCAAATATCCGATGAAGTGACAGAACTTGCAATCAAAGTTTTTAAGGAACTTGACAAATATGTCAGCACGGCATATAAACGTTTAGAACATTTTAACGTGAAAAATGACAGATGGTATCCGGACGCGCTTGACGACGGATTTGAAATAAGTGGGCTTTACTTTGGTCAATATGGATATGGACACCAACAGAAACCTTTTACTGACGGTTTTACAATCTCTTTCAGTACAAAAAATTATTATCCTTGCAATTTTACGGTTAAATTCAATAAAAATATGCACCCGTTTGCCGTAGAAGAATGGGTAGTTT
Source organism: uncultured Ruminococcus sp. (assembly GCA_947176685.1). Classification (GTDB taxonomy): domain Bacteria; phylum Bacillota; class Clostridia; order Oscillospirales; family Ruminococcaceae; genus Ruminococcus. The sequence goes on from CAMWRL010000203.1 coordinate 1,129, forward strand.
AAATTAATACCCCTAAAGCGTTTAACAAAAATGCTTTAGGGGATATTTTTAGTTCTGATGTCTCACAACGCCGTACTCATCGTCAAGGCGATAATAAGGACAAGAATAATTCGTCCCCTGTAAGAAACGGTACATTTCGTCCTCACCAAGATTAACAAGGCAGACATAACATTCATAGTCTTCGTCATAGACATAATTTGTGCAGGTTTCACAGTTAGTAGCTTTATTTTTCATACAAGTCCTCCAATGGAAAAAGTTCATCTTCTGATGCAACAGACCATATACTGTCGGCTTTAAGGAGCAGTTCACGGACGGAGTGAGCTATTTTCAAATAAGTGTTATACTCATAATCCCATAAATAAATTTCCCCTGTATCGTTGTTAAACTCTAAAGAAAATATATCCTCACTGCCGATAGTGCAGAAATGCCTGCTTGAATTATTAAAATTTTCATAAATATCAGTTGATGGAAAAACACCATTAAAACAAATAGTAGAATTATGTATAGTATCACCGTAAATGTCTGGAAAATAATATAAAGAATATAATTCTTTAAGTTCAGGGTGAATTTTAAAACCAAGTTTTGTCTCTGCCTTTGAAAAATCCACAATTTTGTTTTGGGGGTAAGGTATGAAATCCGGAATTTCTCCAAATCGTTTAATATATGAAATAATATCTTTTATAAAAAAGCACTCCAATATTTCTTTTAAACCTGCACCATCGGCATTGGCATGTTTTTCAGAATCGGGAAGTTTTTTAATATTTTCAATAAGTAATTTTTTTGCATTTTCAGAAATTTCTTTCATATATCCTCCATTGACAGTGTAGCAATAGCATTAAGACTTTCATCGGCTGTAATTCCGGCAAGGAAATTATAACTTCCCTGACAGGCAATCATTGCGCCGTTGTCGCCGCAAAGGGACTTTTCGGGCATATAGAAATTATAACCACGTTTTTTACATTCAGCGGACATCACAGTCCTTACGCCCGAATTTGCCGAAACACCTCCGGCGAGGGCGATTTTTTTATAGCCGAGACTTTCAGCGGCATTCAAAGTTTTTTCAGTAAGAATTTCGGCGATAGTTTTCTGAATACTTGCGGAAAGATTATTATAATCAAGCTGAATATTTTTCTGTTGTGCGTTATGAATTAAATTAATTACATTAGTTTTCAGTCCGGAAAAGCTGAAATCAAATTCGTTTCCGGCAACTCTGGGGTGCGGAAGTTTAAATTCCAACGGACTGCCGATTTGTGCGGCATTGTCGATATGTACACCGCCGGGGTACGGAAATCCCATAGCCCTTGCGCACTTGTCGAAACATTCGCCTGCCGCATCGTCACGGGTGCGACCGATAACTTTAAATTTTGTGTAACTTAAAACTTCAATAATATGACTATGACCGCCGCTTGCGACAAGACATAAATAAGGTGGTTCAAGGTCTGGAAACGTGAGATAATTTGTGGCAATGTGTCCGGCAATGTGGTGAACCGGAACAAGAGGTTTTCCGGAAGCCATAGCAAGACCCTTTGCAAAATTCACACCAACCAGTAATGCACCTATAAGTCCGGGGGCGTATGTAACGGCTATAGCGTCAAGGTCAGCGAGAGTAACTCCGGCGTTGTCGAGTGACTGACGCACAACACCGAGTATATTTTCACAGTGACGGCGTGAAGCTATTTCCGGCACAACACCGCCGTATTTTTTGTGTTCCTCAATCTGCGTTGAGATTACCGAAGACCGTATTTTACGGCAGTCTTCAACAACGCTTGCGGCTGTTTCATCGCATGAGCTTTCTATTCCAAGTATTAACATAATATCACCTTTCTTTTTTTACCATATAAAAGGTATTAATCTGTATTTAACCTTTTGTTTGTATTGTGAGTAGCCTTTGAGACCAGTTTCAAGGATTTTTTCCTCGCTTAAGATTCTTTTGATAATTACAGCCGGATAAAACAGAAATATCAAAAAAGAAATCAAAGAACCTAAAATCAGCGGTATTGACAGAAACATAAATACAGTTGCGGAATACATAGGGTGTCTAACAATGCCATACAGTCCTGTATCAATGATTTTCTGATTTTCCTGTACTTCGACAGTTCTTGATAAATATGTATTTTCACGCAGGACTTCCGCATACATAACATATGAAGTCAGGAAAATCGCAGAAGCTGTAATAACAGTCCATTTTGGGACAGATGTCCATTGAAATCGGTAATCCAGACCGACGGTTACAAAACCGGCAAGAAATACCAGTCCGCTTAATTTTACAATGTTTTTCTGTTCGGAGGCTTTTTCCTTTGTATTAAGTCTTTTCCGGAGCAGTTCAGGGTTTTTTACAGCAAGGACGCTTCCCATAATAAGCATAGGAATAAAAAGCACTCCCATAAAAATCCAGCCATTTATATAATGCAATGTTCCGGCAG
>CAMWRL010000204.1 GCA_947176685.1 uncultured Ruminococcus sp.
ATATTTTCAATGAATCTGTATAACTGCATAAGCTCTATATTATCGGGATTACCATTTATACAGTTGTCAATATCTTCGGATTGAAGACGGTCATTTAATCGTAATCCTTTGCTGTTTTTGAGGGAAAAGACTATTTCAAAACGACGATTATATCCGTAGCGTGTACGTTCGTGAATTATCATGTAATGAACGTAATCAATATCACTGAAATTAGCTGTATAATCAATCCATAGCCATTTCCAGTGTACTTTTTCTGCATTATATTCAACGATGGTTTCTTTGCAATCAATATACCAGCTGACACCAATAATAATCAACAAAATTGTGAGTGAAAGAAACATAGCAATTTCTTTTGTCGTTAGGGAACATATTAGAAAAATGGATATTACCCATAAAAATGTAAGAGCTATAGCTATTCCCTTAACGCAGTCGGGCGTGTGGTTTACTTCAATTTTTTTCATGTCAACACCTCCGTTTGTATAATTATAGCAGTAAATATCAGAAAAGTCAACAAAAAAACGCCCTGATTTCTCAGGACGTTCATTATTATATTAATTAGGTAGTGGGCAACAGCGGTGTTAAAAAATCGAACACAGAAATATGTAACTTTGATATTATCAAGATATAGTGACATTACAATATTCTATAAAATTTTTTTATTCAATTATAAACAACGCATTTAGTTCACTTCCGGTACAGTTTTTAAAATAAATTAGTTAAGTGCATACTCTAATTCATCTTCTGAGTAACCGAACATATAATCTTCATCTTTTCCGTTGGAAGCCCAAATCAATGCCGCATCATAAACGTTCAACCTTTCTCCATCATCATCGTCATAATCACTTGATGCACAGTAATCACAAACATAAGTTTCTCCATCCCAGCTTCCCCAACTATCAATGTACCGTCGCATTCTGTGACCACATTCAGGACACATAGCATATCTACTCATAACGCAGACCTCCTCAAGCATATTAAAATTAACTTTGACGATTTAATTTTATGACGTAAACTATAAAACTGTAACTTTTCCAATTCTATTATAACGGATACGCTGAAATTTGTCAAGATGTTACAAGGGGCGGGAGTGGGCAACAGCGGTGTTAAAAAATCGAACACAGAAATATATAACTTTGATATTATCAAGATATAGTAACATTACAATATTCTATAAAATTTTTTATTTAATTATAAACAACGCATTTAGTCCACTCCCATTAATTATTAATACATACCGCCGGCAGGCATTGCAGGAGTAGCCGGAACATCTTCCTTTATGTCTGCAACGAGGCTTTCGGTTGTGAGTACCATTGAAGCAACAGATGCGGCATTCTGGAGTGCGGAACGCGTAACCTTTGTCGGGTCAACGATACCTGCCGGAATCATATCACAGTAAGTTTCGTTGTAAGCGTCAAAGCCGTAACCAAGCTTGCGTGAACGTCTGATTTTGTCAACGATTACACTGCCTTCAAGACCAGCATTTTCAGCAATCTGACGTACAGGGGATTCAAGGGCTTTGAGAATGATTTTTGCACCTGTTTTTTCGTCGCCGTCAAGTGACGGGAGAAGCTTTTCAACAGCCGGAATAGCGTTGATATAAGCTGTACCACCGCCGGCAACAATGCCCTCTTCAACGGCTGCCTTTGTAGCGGCTAAAGCGTCCTCAATGCGGAGTTTCTTTTCTTTCATTTCGATTTCAGTAGCTGCGCCAACTTTGATAACTGCTACACCGCCGGCAAGCTTTGCAAGTCTTTCCTGAAGCTTTTCCCTGTCGAAATCGGAAGTGGTTGTTTCGATAGCGGCACGAATTTGGTTTACTCTGGACTTGATAGCGTCCTTGTCGCCTGCGCCGTCAACAATGATTGTATTTTCTTTCTGAATTACAATCTGTTTAGCCTGACCAAGCTGATTAATCTGTGTGTCAGCAAGTTCAAGACCGAGTTCGGAAGTAATAACTTCGCCGCCTGTAAGGATTGCTATATCTTTGAGCATTTCCTTACGTCTGTCACCGAAGCCGGGAGCTTTTACAGCGGCAACCTTGAAAGTGCCACGGAGGTTATTGAGAATGATTGTTGTAAGAGATTCGCCCTCAACGTCCTCAGCAATGATAACAAGCTTTCTGCCCATTTTAACAATCTGTTCGAGAAGCGGAAGGATTTCCTGAATAGAAGAAATTTTCTTGTCAGTGATGAGTACGAAAGCGTCATCATAAACGGCTTCCATTTTATCTGTATCAGTTACCATATAGGGTGAAATGTAACCTCTGTCAAACTGCATACCCTCTACAACTTCGCTGTAAGTTTCAGCGGTTTTGCTTTCTTCAAGGGTGATAACGCCGTCAGCAGTAACTTTTTCCATAGCTTCTGCAATGAGCTTACCTACAGTTTCGTCAGCGGAAGAAACTGTACCAACTCTTGCGATGTCCTCACTGCCGGAAACTTCCTTTGAATTTTCAGTGATTGACTTTACAGCAGTATCAACAGCCTTTGCGATACCTTTTTTAATAATCATCGGATTAGCACCAGCGGCTATATTTTTCATACCCTCACGCACGATAGTCTGCGCAAGAAGTGTAGCGGTAGTTGTACCATCACCGGCGGCGTCGTTTGTCTTGGTTGCAACTTCCTTTACAAGCTGTGCGCCCATATTCTCGAAAGCGTCTTCAAGTTCAATATCCTTGGCGATTGTAACGCCGTCGTTAGTGATGAGGGGTGCGCCGAATTTCTTGTCAAGAACAACGTTTCTGCCCTTTGGACCCATTGTGATTCTTACTGTATCAGCGAGTTTGTCGATACCTGCCTGAAGTGCTTTTCTGGCATCTTCGCCGTATTTAATATCTTTAGCCATAATAAATCATTCTCCTTTGTGAATTTGCGGAAATTATTCTACAACAGCGAGAATATCTTCCATTTTAACGATGATGTATTCTTCACCGTCAAGCTTTACATTAGTACCGGAGTACTTTGAAATGAGAACCTTGTCGCCCTTGGAAACTTCCATAGTAACGTCAGCAGTGCCAACGCCTACTTCAATTACTTCGGCAACCTCCGGCTTTTCCTTTGCAGAACCTGAAAGTATAATACCACTCTGGGTAGTTTCTTCAGCCTCTGTCATTTTGAGGACAACTCTGTCCTGTAACGGTCTGATAGACATAGAATATACCTCCTGTAAAAAACTCTTTTTTAGCACTCTCTTTGTCTGAGTGCTAATTATATTTTACCATCTTTTTGCAATAAATCAAGAGTATTCGCAAAATTTTCACAAAAAACGGCTATATATACAATTATGGCTTGACTATGTGGAAAAAAATATAATTTTTCTGCAAAAATTTTTTCCTCAAAACTCTTTATAGAAAATTTGCCGGAATGACTTGAAATTTACGGAAAAGTATGTTATAATATCCATTATATTCAACAGAACGGAGAGTTTATATTTATGAAAAAGAAATTTATCTGTATTGTAACAGCAATATCCGGATTGCTTTATTCGGCGGTTTCTATGGGTATCACTGATTTTGCAAAGGGTGAGCCTGCAACGG
>CAMWRL010000205.1 GCA_947176685.1 uncultured Ruminococcus sp.
ACCTGATAGCAAAATATGACAATAAACCAATATTAGAACGGATAACATGGGAATATTTATATGGAGATAAATAAGGAGGATTTTGCATGGCTTTTATGGGAATTTTATTAGTTGCTATAATTATTTTTGTTTTAGAGTATTTAACAATTATATCTGCCATAATTTTTTTAGTCGCCGGATTTCTGTTTTTAAAAAAAGTACATAAATTTATAGCAATAATTTTATTTGTACTTTCCGGACTTAATCTGCTTATGTTTACAGGGTGGAAAATTTACACTTTTAAAGTGGATATTGAAACACCAGACGGTGTAGTAAAAATAAAAAGTTCAGAGTGTGAAAAATATGAGAAATATGCTAAAAATATGGACGTTGAAAAAGTTAATGAAATACTTGAAAAATATCCGGCACTGATATATTATAAAGTTTATGACAACGGCAAAAAACTATTACTTTTTTATAGTCTGTATCACTGCAATGTTGATATGATGCAATGTGCGTTAAAACATGGTGAACAATTCAATGACCCTAAGTTAAATATAAACAATGATTTTTTGTATCGTTTTTTTCAGAATGTGGACGGCAATACAACAGATGAAATGATAGATACTATACATTTCGCACTGGAACACGATGCAAAGATTGTAAGTGAAGACTGGAATTTCTATGAAGAGGCTGAAGAATGGGTACAGGAAGATGGCGTTATAAGTCCGAAAGACGAAGAATTATTAAATCTTATAAAAAAATATTTATGAAAATAAAAAAGCACGGATTTTTTAAGTCCGTGCCTTGTTTTTTTATACGCCGTAAGTATTTCTGTATTTAAGCATTTTGTCGAGGTACTCCTTGCCCTCAACAATGCCGTTTCTGATAGCGTCAATGATGTCTTCCATTGTAACTATCGGATATACTGTAACACCGAAATCACGCTTTACTTCCTGTACTGCCGAAAGTTCCCCTGTACCTTTTTCCATACGGTCAACCGTGATAACCATTCCGGTAACGTCAACGTCTGCGGCGGATTTGAGTTTTGGCATTGACTCACGGAGAGCCTTTCCGGAAGTCATAACGTCATCTATAATAACGACTTTTTCGCCGTCCGTGAGGGTCTTTCCGACAAACATTCCGCCTTCGCCGTGGTCTTTTGCTTCCTTGCGGTCGAAACAGTACGAAACGTCCATACCGAACTTGTTGCTCAGTGCCACAACGGCAGATACAGCCAGCGGTATACCCTTGTAGGCAGGTCCGAAAAGCGTCTCAACCGGAATATTGTTTGCGTGAATGCATTCGGCGTAGTATTCGCCCAACTTTGCAAGCTGTGCGCCTGTTTTGTAGTTGCCGCAGTTGATGAAGTAGGGGGCTTTTCTGCCGCTTTTTAGCGTGAACTCTCCGAACGTCAGCACGCCGCATTCAACCATAAACTTGATAAAACTTTCCTTGTAGGTCATTTTTAAAAAACTCCTTTATTTTTATATTAACCGCTTATATACGGTTCAATAGCATTTTAAGATTCCGATTGCGGAATATGAATTATATCCTGTTCCTGAGCAGAGGCTGTTTCATTCTCCGGTATTTTATCAGATAATTCAGGATTTTCAGAAACTTGAGCCGGAGAATCCTCTTTTATTAATGATTTTATAGCCCGATAATATCGAATTGCTTTATCACTTCCAAAATGTTTTATTATAGTTTGATTTACACTTTGTTTTCTTTGTGATATATCAGTAATGTGAGCAGAACCACAGTATATGCCATATAACTTATTTTTATCTTCTTTCGATAAATTCAGCGGTTTTATAGCTTTGTCAAAATCTGTTTCAGGTCTGAGAGCTTCCGTAATATTTGAAGATAATTTAATTTCAATATCTTTTTCTTTCCAAAAACTTATTACATATTCATAGCCTTTGTCGTTGCTGATAATATGACATTCTGTATCTGAATTGTTTCCGAGAATATAGCCTAAAAAAGTAGCAAGCTGAAAATCAAGTGCATTTTTTCCTCCGCACTGGACTTTACAGAGTTGTATTTCTGCTTTACACTGCACAAGTTTTTCATAAAGTGAAAAAGTAAGCGTTTCGGCGTTTTCGGTGTAGAATATTACCACAATGTCGTTTTCAGTAAGATTTTCAATTCCGTTCAGACCGGTCTGGTGAACGTTTTCATAGTCTATAAGATAGTATCTTGTAATGTTTTCTGATGATTCCATTAGTCCTCCTATTTTATAAATTCTTTAATTGCCGCATAGATTGTCTTTGTTCTTTCACCGCCGAACTTCCTGCAAAGTTCCTGATTAATTACGCACTTTATACGGGGTACGGGAATATCATATCTTTCAACGTTTTCCATAAGTAAGTCCTTTACAAATTCCACATCTTCTTTTTCAAGTTCCAGACCATTAAGAGCGTCTTTTATATCGGACTTCTTCAGAGGAGCGCATTTTTTGCTCTGGGAAATATCCGGTATAAGACATATTTTCTTGCCGTACTTACGCCAGAAATTACATACATTTTCGTAACCGCTGTCCTTGCTGATAATGTAGCACATACATTTGGAGTGCTTTCCGACTATATAACCTATATATGACGAAAGCTGAAAATCAAGTGCGTTTTTTCCGACAGTATCCACTTCAAAACACGTAATTTTAGCTTTTGTTTCGATAATCTGGCTATGCAGACTGAATGGCAGTTTATCGGCGTTGGGACTGTAAAAGATAATTACATTATCGGTTTTTTCGAGTTCGTCTATTCCGTAAAGTCCTTTTTTATGTACATTCTCATAATCAACAAGATAGTATGTTTTATGTTTCTTTTCGCCTTTTTTGTCGGACATCAAAAGTCACCTCCTTTACAATTATATTGTTTCGTATAAATATCCGCATTCGGGACACTTCGGATAGTCTACATCAATTTGTGCGCCGCACTCCGGACATCTCTTTAACGGAAGAACATCAATACTATCGTCAATATCTTCGTCAAAGCGTCCTATAAAACCCACTGGTCTGGTATATTCAAAGATTCCAGCCATAAGTCCGCAGTCCGGACAGTAGAAACCAAGCGTTGTACTTTGAGGAGTTTCGCAATATTTTCTGCCGTTTCTGTACCACGTTGCCATTGGATAAGCATGATATATACTGTTGTTAGTACTATGCTGTTCCATTCTGAACTCTCCTGCAAGCATAGGTTTACGGCACTTGACACAAATCATATACAAACACTCCTTTTTTCCGTACAATAAATATATATCAGTTTAATTATATCACGCCTTTCACGTTAAGTCAAGTAGATTTTCATACGGTGCAATTAGTTAAATATAAAAATACAAAAAAACTCTTGAAAATCTTCTGCAAACAAGGTATAATAATTATATGGACTGTCTGTCCGATAAAAAATTACAGGAGATAATATGGATAAGAATATGAAAAAAAAATCGTCCAGAAAATTAAAAAGACCTAAAATAAAGTTTAATTTCGGCATACTGCTGATAATTTTCATACTGTCATTCAGTGCGTGCTTCGGACTGTATATGAC
>CAMWRL010000206.1 GCA_947176685.1 uncultured Ruminococcus sp.
CCTTGCATATGCAGGGACTTTTTTATGTCCGGAAAAAAAGATATTCTGCACGGAAAATACGCTGTATTGTGCATAAATATATTTATTCTGCTGTGAGGTATGCCGATGACCGAAAATTATACATACTATGACGGTTTTGAGGGCGAACCGGAATACACTTTCTGCCTTTATGACAATAATATTCCTGTTGAAAAAATTCACGTATGGGACGGGTATTTCGGTGATATAATCGATACTATTGAACCCGACGAAAACGGCTGGACAAGTCTTGCTGAATACTATCAGTTATGTCTGGAGTTTGAAAACGATAACTGGAAAGTTCCGGACATTCCGGCGGCTCTTGACCAGCTTATGAACATAGATAAAACGAAAATCAAATTTCCGAAAAGTCACGAGGTTCTGGAAAATCTTGTTGAATTTTTCAGAAAAGCCCTTGAAAGTAATTCCGAAGTCTATATTGAATATTTCTGAGGTGTGCCAATGACAGAAAATCTTTACTGCAAAATATTTGTTGACACTGTTGAAGAATATAACGATTTTTTTGAAATCGTTAAAAACTTCGTCAACGGACAGAAAACAGCTATATCTGGTATAGTTTCTGAATGGTGTGATATGTCTGTCAGAAAAAACAAGGAATATATTTCCGAAAATCCTGACTTCCTTTACTGGAAATTCATTATTGACATAGACCCGCAGAAAGATATTTCCGAAAATGTGTATATAAATAATATCAGACAGCATGTTTATTTTCTTAAACTTGAAAACAATGTTGTATGTGCCTGTGACTTTGAGGATATTATAAACCAATAACGGCAGAATATGCCGTCTGCATAAATAATTTATCATTCGGAGGAAATGAAAATGATTAGAAATGATTTGAGAAACATTGCAATTATTGCCCACGTTGACCACGGCAAAACTACCCTTGTTGACGAAATGCTCAAACAGGGCGGTGTGTTCCGTGAAAACCAGAACGTTGCCGAAAGAGTTATGGATTCCAACGACATTGAACGTGAAAGAGGTATCACGATACTTGCAAAAAACACTTCCGTAATGTACAACGACATCAAAATAAACATTATCGACACTCCCGGACATGCTGATTTCGGCGGAGAAGTCGAGCGTGTACTCGAAATGGTTGACGGCGTACTTCTGCTTGTTGACGCTGCCGAAGGTCCTATGCCTCAGACACGTTTCGTACTCTCAAAGGCTCTGGAAATGGGTCATAAAATTATAGTTGTCGTAAACAAAATTGACCGTCCGGACGCTCGTCTTGACGAAATCGGTGATGAAGTTCTTGAACTTCTCCTCGACCTTGACGCCAACGATGAACAGCTTGAAAGTCCGATACTTTTCTGTTCAGGACGCAGCGGAACGGCTTCACTCAGTCAGTACGAAGCCGGTACAGACCTTAAACCGCTTTTTGACACAATCATAAATTATATTCAGCCTCCGCAGGGCAATGAAAATGAACCGCTTCAGATGCTTATTTCCTCAATCGACTACAACGATTATGTCGGAAGAATCGGTATTGGTCGTATCGTTCGTGGCAGCATCAAGGTGAATCAGCAGGTTACTGTATGCGATTATACCGCTTCAAAGAAAAATTACAACTCTAAAATAGTATCTCTCTTGCAGATTCAAGGTCTTAACCGTGTACCCGTTCAGGAAGCTTCAGTCGGTGACATTGTGTGGATTTCCGGTATCGAAAATATCACAATCGGTGACACTATCTGCGCTACTGATACTCCTGAGCCGTTGCCGTTCGTGAAAATCAGCGAGCCGACTGTTGAAATGACTTTTTCAGTAAATGACAGTCCGTTTGCAGGAAAAGAGGGAAAGTTTGTCACTTCTCGACAGCTCCGTGAAAGACTTTTCCGTGAACTTCTCAAAGACGTTTCACTGCGTGTTTCCGAAACGGAAAATACAGATTCATTCAGCGTTGCCGGACGTGGCGAAATGCATCTTTCAATCCTTATTGAGAATATGCGCCGTGAGGGTTACGAACTCGCCGTATCAACTCCCCGTGTTCTCTACAAAGAGGGCGAGGACGGCAGAAAGCTTGAACCGATTGAACGTCTTGTTATTGACGTACCGGACGACTGCGTAGGTTCTGTAATGGAAAAAGTTTGCAGCCGTAAGGGCGAAATGACCAATATGCACCCACAAGGCAACCGCACAAGAATTGAGTTTCTTATTCCGGCAAGGGGACTTTTCGGTTATAAAAGCGAATTTCTTACAGACACCAAAGGCGAAGGCATTATGAGCCACGTTTTCGAGGGTTATGAGCCTTACAAGGGTGATATTGACCGCAGAAAAACCGGTTCATTGGTATCGTTTGAGACTGGCGAAGCCGTAACTTACGGTCTTTTCAACGCTCAGGAACGTGGACAACTGTTTATTCCGGCAGGTACTCCGGTTTATGAAGGTATGGTTGTCGGAGCATCTCCGAAAACAGACGACCTTGTTGTAAATGTGTGCAAGAAAAAGCACCTCACAAACACCCGTGCAAGCGGAAGTGATGACGCTTTAAGACTTGTACCGCACAGAATACTCAGCCTTGAAGACTGCCTTGAATTTCTTGCGGACGATGAACTTCTTGAAGTTACTCCCGAATCCCTCAGAATAAGAAAGAGGATTCTCAACAACTCCCAGAGAGCCAAGCAGAGAGCTAAATAATTTTTCGGCAACATATAATAAACATATAGTTTACTGGTCAGTGAGTTATTATAAGAACATCATATTATATTATGAGGTAGAATTATGAAAAAGTTTTTGACAATAATGTTGTTATGCGGTTGTTTCCTGACAGCCTGCGGAGAAGTTGACAAATCCGAATCAAGTGAAATACCGTCAGTTTCGGCAGGGGAAGTCGGCGAAATAATAACTCCTGACGAAAATGACGAAGAATACGATTTAGGTGAATACAGATACAGTCCGTCCGGTACAAAGCTTTATTTCAATGATGACGAATATCCGAAAGAGCTTATATTGACACTCGAAAAATATTTCAGGTCGTTTGAAGAAAAGGACTTCCGGATATATGAATCCTGTCTCAGTCCGGAGTATATTGACACAATGTCCGCATACCTTGAGGAAAATTATAACTACGGTCTTGAAACGTCATTTGAAAAGCAGTACGCCGGACTTTCCGAACAAATGGGAGGGGACTTCCATATAACACGTATCCGTGCCGAAAAAACCGCCGAAAATTCTGACGAAACCATTACGGAATATTTTTCAAACCTGAATGAATTTTTTGGTAAGGACTTCGGTGCAGAAGTACAGAAAAATTCCTATAACTTTTATCATATGACATTCTATGTCATTGCGGAGGATTCACAGAATACTGAATCCCTGCTGATAAGCGGATATGAAATAATTTTTGCGGAAAAAGACGGTAATTATTATACTTTCGGATAATGAGAACAAAATGAAAAAATTTATAACAATAAAAAGGACTGATACTGTTAAGTCCTTTTTTATTCGTA
>CAMWRL010000207.1 GCA_947176685.1 uncultured Ruminococcus sp.
ACATATAGCCGACAGTTACACGGTTATCGAACTTTTCGCCTGTTCTGCCGTCATAAAGCGTAAATTTGCCGTCCTCATTCATTTCAAGGGCTTTGGGGTTGATAACCTTATCCATAGCGTTGAGTTCAAAAATATCATTGCGATAGTCTTTATTTTTTTCATTGGCTTCACGGAAGCAGGCACGAATATCGTCTTCGTGTGCGCCGTCAAAAACAGGTGTCATAATGTGCCAGCCAAGAGCCTTGCACGCCATACCGAGATGCACTTCGAGAACCTGACCGATATTCATACGTGACGGAACGCCGAGAGGATTAAGAACGATGTCAAGCGGAGTGCCGTCCGGAAGGAAAGGCATATCTTCTTCGGGGAGGATACGAGAAACAACGCCCTTGTTGCCGTGACGACCTGCCATTTTGTCGCCGACGGTAATCTTTCTTTTCTGAGCGATATAACAGATAACACGCATATTTACGCCTGCACTGAGTTCGTCGCAGTTTTCACGGGTAAAGACTTTTACATCTACGATAACGCCGGAAGCACCATGCGGAACTTTAAGAGAGTTATCCCTTACTTCACGGGCTTTTTCACCGAAAATAGCACGTAACAGACGTTCCTCGGCAGTAAGTTCGGTTTCGCCCTTTGGAGTAACCTTACCTACAAGAATATCACCAGAGTTAACTTCCGAACCGATACGGATTATACCGTTTTCGTCAAGGTTTGCGAGAGCGTCATCACCAACGTTTGGAATATCTCTTGTGATTTCTTCAGGACCCAGCTTTGTATCACGGCATTCGATTTCGTATTCTTCAATGTGAACGGAAGTAAATACGTCTTCACGCACAAGTCTTTCATTAAGAAGTACGGCATCTTCATAGTTGTAACCCTCCCAAGTCATAAAGCCTATGAGGGCATTTTTACCGAGGGATATTTCACCGTCAGCAGTAGCAGGGCCGTCAGCAAGTACCTGACCTTTTTCGACTTTTTCGCCGACTGAAACAATAGGTTTCTGGTTTACGCAGGTACCCTGATTCGAGCGTTTGAACTTTGTAAGCTGGTATTTGTGTTCAATTCCGGTACTGTCAATCATATGGATTCGGTCAGCGTCAACGTAGCTGATAGTACCGTCAGCTTCTGCAACTATGCATACACCGGAGTCAACAGCGGCTTTGTATTCCATACCAGTGCCGACAAACGGTCTTTCGGTTTTGAGCAGCGGAACAGCCTGTTTCTGCATGTTTGAACCCATCAGCGCACGGTTTGCGTCATCGTTTTCAAGGAACGGAATCATTGACGTTGCAACAGAAACGACCATTTTCGGGGAAACGTCCATAAAATCAACTTTTTCACGTTCGCACTCAAGAATCTGGTCACGGTAGCGGGCGTTTACACGAGGACGTTTGAGTTTGCCGTCTTCCGTAAGGGGTTCGTTAGCCTGAGCGACAACATAATTGTCCTCAACATCGGCGGTCATATAAATAACTTCGTTGGTAACAATGCCTGTTTCCTTGTCAACACGCCTGTAAGGAGCTTCAATAAAGCCGTAGTCGTTGATTCTTGCGAAAGTTGCAAGGTAGGAAATAAGTCCGATATTAGGACCTTCAGGGGTTTCGATAGGACACATTCTGCCGTAGTGGCTGTAGTGAACGTCACGTACTTCAAATCCGGCACGGTCTCTTGAAAGACCACCAGGACCAAGTGCTGAAAGACGTCTTTTGTGTGTGAGTTCGGAAAGGGGGTTATTCTGGTCCATAAACTGCGAAAGCGGTGATGAACAGAAAAACTCTTTCATAGCGGACGAAATGGGTCTTATGTTTATGAGGGACTGCGGAGTAAGTGTGTTTACGTCCTGAGTCTGGATATTCATTCTTTCACGGATACCACGTTCCATTCTTGCGTAACCGATTCTGAACTGATTCTGGAGGAGTTCGCCGACTGAACGTATACGCCTGTTGCCGAGATGGTCTATGTCGTCAACAGTGCCTACACCTTCGCAGAGGTTGAGGAAGTAACTGATAGTTGCGAAAATATCATCAAGGATTATGTGCTTCGGCACAAGTTCGTCCGCACGTTTCTTTACGTTTTCTTCAAGTTCGTCGTCGTCGGCGGAAGTTTCGAGTATTTCACGGAGAACCTTGAAAGATACTTTTTCATTAACGCCGTACTTTTCGGCATCGAAATTTATATAGGGCTTTATGTCAACCATACCGTTGCCGATGATTTTGGCAATCTTTGCGACCATACGCATTTCGGTTTCGTCCCTGTCATTCTTGAAGTATTCCTTTACTTCAACGTTTACGAAAGCGTTATAAACGCCTGCCTGTTCAATTTCGCAGGCTCTGTCATAAGAGATTGTTTCGCCAGCATCTGCCATAATTTCGCCGGTCATAGGATTTATTACGGGTTCAGCAAGAGTGTGTCCGGCAAGGCGTGATGCAATACCGAGTTTCTTGTTGTACTTGTAACGTCCGAAACGGCAGAGGTCATATCTTTTTGCGTCAAAGAAAAGGTTATTAAGGTGGGTGATAGCACTTTCAACTGTCGGCGGTTCACCGGGGCGGAGTTTCTTATAAACGTCAATAAGAGCGTCGGAATTATTCTTTGTGCCGTCTTTCTGGAGAATTGTCTGTTTTAGACGGTCGTCATCTCCGAACATATCAAAAATTTCCTCGTCAGAACCAATTCCCAAAGCTCTTATGAACGTGGTAATCGGGATTTTTCTGTTTTTGTCGATACGTACATAGACAACATCGTTGGAGTCCATTTCATATTCAAGCCAAGCACCTCTGTTGGGGATAACGGTTGTGCTGAAAAGGTCTTTACCGGTCTTGTCTTTTTCAAAAGCGTAGTAAACACCGGGAGAACGTACAAGCTGAGAAACAATAACACGTTCTGCGCCGTTGATAACGAAAGTTCCGCTGTCGGTCATAAGAGGGAAATCACCCATATAGATTTCGCTTTCACTGACTGCGCCGGTTTCCTTGTTGCAAAGGGTAGCGGTTGCCCTCATAGCCACCTGATAAGTAGCACCTCTGGACTTGCATTCTGCAAGAGTGTATTTGGGTTCAGTGTCAAACCTGTAGTCTTTGAAATTGAGTACAAGATTACCATTATAGTCGGTAATGGCGGTCATATCACGGAAGACCTCACGCAGACCCTCCTCCCTGAACCACTTATAAGAGTTTTTTTGGACTTCTATAAGGTTTGGCATTTCGAGGGGTTCGGTAATCTTACCGAAACTCATTCTGACATTCTTTCCCAACTGCTTAGGTGTAACGTTCACCATAGGCGGAACCTCCTTATTTTTGGATATTCAGACCCGTCCGTACACAGGTGTTTGAAAGGACAGGTCGTTGATTGGCGTATGGTCACACGCAGCGGAAAATTTTTTTATAAAAAACTCTTGACAAGTCTGCTGCAGTGTGATATAATAACGTAATAACAGGGGCTTCACCCCATATTGATACATTA